>JAQSXQ010000227.1 GCA_029256565.1 Mycobacterium sp. | reverse complement strand
TTATAAACGTCTCACTCTTATCGAAAATCCCACGAAGGCAGCAGCCATGACACACAGTCACCTCGACATCGAGGACCGCGGAGCCACCCTGATCGTGCGGGTCGACGGTGGCCCCCACAGCCTGTTCGGTCTCGAAATCGCCAACGAGCTCGACGAATTGGTGGACCGGGTGAGCCGGGCCCCAAGCGTCCATGCCGTCGTGTTCACCGGCGCGCGCCCCGACCGGTTCGTCAGCCATGCCGACGTACGCTGGCTGCAAGAGGGCGGGGCCGTGAAGCCGAAGCTGGGCCGACGCGGCGCCTCGGCCGCCCTGCGGGTGGCCAGGGGCATCGACCGCGCCGGGATCCCCGGTCCCGTGGTGGACAAAACCCCGCTGAGCGGAGCGGGCCAGCTCGACCGCTTGCACGCGACGTTCCTGAAGATGAACGCCAGCGGCGTCATCTTCGTGGCCGCCCTGAACGGCTCGGCACTCGGCCTGGGAGCCGAATTCGCCTGGGCCTGCGATCTTCGCGTCATGGCCGACGGGGACTTCTTCATCGGTCAGCCGGAAGTCCTCTTCGGGATCATGCCGGGCGGCGGCGGATCCCAGCGACTCACACGCCTGATCGGCACCCACAAGTCCTTGGTCGCGATCCTCGAGGGCAAGCCGTTCACACCCGCGCAGGCACTGGCCAATGGCGCCGTCGACGACGTCGTGGCGCCCGACGAGGTCGTCGCGCGGGCAACCGAGCTGGCCGAGTACTTCGGCAAGCGAACCAAGGCGTCAGTCGAGGGCATCAAGAGAGCGGTGTACTTCGGCGGATCGATGTCGCTGGCGGAAGGCCTGCACGTCGAGCGGACCGAGTTCTTCCCAACCGATCAGTCCAAGGACGGTCAAGAGCTGATGCGCCAATACCTTTCGGATACCGACGCCACGGGCGAGCTTCCCCTCTACCGCCCGGACACCTACGCGCAAGCGCTCGAAGCGGGCCGGGTGCCCAAGGTCGGCAACACCAACGGGGCGGTGCACAAGTGAGCACTGCGCCGTCGTACACCCGCTCCGACGTCTCGTTCACCTCGGGCGAAGACCGCTGCGCTGCCTGGCTCTACATGCCAAGCGGTGTCGCGTCACCGCCCGTGGTGATTCTCGGCCACGGCCTCGGAGCCACCCGCGAGATGCGCTTGGACGCGTTCGCCGAGCGGTTCGCGCAGGCCGGCATCGCGGCCGTCGCCTTCACGTACCGCCACTTCGGCGACAGTGGCGGGCAGCCGCGCCAACTCCTGTCGATCAAGCGACAGCTCGCCGACTGGGACGCTGCCATCGCCTGGGTGAAGAACCGTCACGACATCGACGGCACCCGAATCGCCGTCTGGGGAAGCTCCTTCGGCGGCGGTCATGCAATCACCGTGGCCTCGCGTCATCCCGAACTGAAGGCCGCGGTGGCCCAGTGTCCGTTCACCGATGGGCTTGCCTCCGCACTCGCGCTGGGCCCGGCCGGATCGCTGAAGACACTGCCCGTCGTCGCGCGGGACCTCGTTTCGATGGTTCTTCGCAGGCCTCCGGTGATGATCCCGCTCGCCGGGCCCCCAGGCTCGGTGGCGCTGATGAACGCCCCGGATGCGCTTCCCGGCTACGAGGCGCTGCTGCCGCCCGAGTCGACGTTCCGAAACGAGGTCGCGGCGCGATTCGCCCCCACAGGGACGACCTACCGGCCCGGGCGCGCGGCAAAAAGGGTCAAGTTCCCAATCCTGTTCTGTGTCAGCAATACCGACAGCGTCACACCACCGGACCAGACGTTGCGCTACGCGCGCACAGCACCCCTGGGCGAGATCAAACGCTACGACGCCGGACACTTCGACTTCTACCTCGGCAAGCCGTTCGAAGCACTGGTGCGCGACCAGACCGAATTCCTCACCCGCCACCTGCAGCCGGTGGGACGGCCTGCATGACTCTTGCGTCACTACCGGACGTTCGCGCCCAGGCGAATCCCCACGGGCCCGCAGTATCCGACGGCACGGTGTCGCTGACCAATGCCGATCTGTTACGGCGAGTGCGGGCGGCGGCCGGTCAACTGCACGAGCTTGGCATCGGTTCCGGCGACGTGGTCGCGGTCAAACTGCGCAACCGCCTCGAGTTCGTGGTCGTGATGTTCGCGTCGTGGCGGGTGGGCGCCACCGTCTCGCCGGTCAACCCGAGCCTGACCGAGGCCGAGGTCATTCGGCAGCTCGAGGCTGCCGGCGCGAAGGTGCTCGTCGCCGAGGACGGCGCGGACTGTCCGGGCATCGTGCACACCCTGGCCGCGAGCGACTTGCGGCAACATGGTTTCGGGGCCGAGTTGTCACCGCACGTGAATCCGTCGACTCTGGCTCTGCTGATTTTCACCAGCGGCACCACCGGCGTGCCGAAGGGCGTGATGCTCGATCATGCCAACCTCGATGCGATGGCCGGCATGGGATGCCAAGCGCTCGCGATCGGGCCGGCGGATCGTTCGCTATTGATCCTGCCCTTGTTTCACGTCAACGGCATCGTGGTCAGTGTGCTGATGCCGCTGCTGGCCGGCGCGAGTGTCGTCATTGCCGAGCGGTTCGATCCACGGACGTTCTTCGACACCGTTGAACACCACCGACCGACATTCTTCTCGGCGGTGCCCACGATCTACACCCTGCTCGCCGCGTTGCCCGACGACGTTCGCCCCGACATGTCATCGGTACGGTTCGGCATCTGTGGGGCCGCTCCTGCCTCCGCGGAATTGTTGTGCCGCTTCGAGACTCGCTACGGATTTCCCCTCATCGAGGGCTACGGCATGTCGGAGGCAACGTGTGCATCCACCATCAACCCGGTCACCGGTGAACGTCGGGCCGGCACTGTCGGGGTCGCGTTCCCGGGTCAGCGCATCCGCATCGTCGATGAAGGCGGTGCCGATGTGCCGACCGGCGTCGACGGTGAGGTCATCATCGCCGGCCCCAACGTCATGCGCGGCTATCTGGGCCGCCCCGACGAAACTGCGCGCGTCATCATCGGGGGCTGGTTGCACACCGGGGACGTCGGCCACCTCGACGCCGACGGCTACCTGACACTGGTGGGCCGGTCCAAGGACATGATCATCCGCGGCGGGGAGAACATCTATCCCAAGGAGATCGAGGACGTTCTGACCGAGGATCCCGCCGTGCTGGAGGCCGCGGTGATCGGCGTGCCTGATGACACATGGGGCGAAACGGTCGCCGCCTACGTGGCACCCCGAGACGGCCGCACCATCGATATCCAAGCGCTGCAAGCACTGTGCGCGCGCAAGCTCGCCGGTTACAAACGGCCCGCGTCGATCACCGTGATCGACGCCATCCCGAAGAACGCCGTCGGCAAGACGGACAAGGCTCCGTTGCGCGCAGCACACCCGAGAGCCCACGCGCGGCCGGTGCCGCTCAACCGGTTGTCGGACTGACCCTCCGTGAACCCCGCCGCAGAGCAATACCGCGATATCGCCGCACTGTGACCACGCTCACACCTTCAGAAGGAATCGCTTCGATGTCGAAGCGACTTGTATGCCGTGTAACTGCTTCACATTCGAAGCAACTAACTGAGGAGGCATCATGAAGGCAGTTCGTTACCACCGCTACGGTGACAGCGATGTCCTGGCGTACGAGGACGCCCCGCGGCCGGTGCCCGGTCCCCGGCAGGTGCTGATCGAGGTGGCTGCCACCTCCTTCAATCCAGTGGACGCGGGCATCCGCGGCGGCTACCTCGCCCAGGTGTACACCGTCAGCTTCCCGCACACCCCCGGTGTCGACGTCGCGGGAACCATCGCCGAGATCGGTGAAGGCGTGGCGGGCTGGAACGTTGGCGACGCGGTCGTCGCTTTCCTTCCGCTGGACGCCGACGGCGCCGCCGCGGAATATGCGATCGCCCCTGCCGAGTCGCTGGCTGCCGCACCGACATCGGTGCCGCTGGCCGATGCTGCCGCCTTACCCGAGACCGGGTTGACTGCCTGGCAGGCCCTCTTCGAGGTCGCCGGCCTCACCGGTGGCCAGTCGGTCCTGATCAATGGGGCCTCGGGAGCGGTAGGTGGCTATGCCATTCAGTTGGCCAAGCAGGCCGGCGCCGTCGTCACCGCGACCGCCAAGGAACGCGACGCGGACCGGCTGCGCAACCTCGGTGCCGACCGCATCGTGGACTACATCGACTACGCGCAGTCCCCACTCAGCGTCGAGGGCGCGCCGTTCGATGTGGTGCTCAACCTGGTTCCCACCACCGACGAACAGACCGAAGCCCTCATCGGGTTCGTCGCCGACGGTGGTTTCCACGTCGGCACCATGGTCTTCGGACCAAAAGAGCCTGAGCGTGGGGTCCGCTCGCAGCGGGTGTTCGTGCGCAGCGACGCCGCGCAACTGGCCGGGCTGGTGCGCCGCGTCGACGACGGGCAGTTGCGGATCGAGGTCGCCGACCGCCGCCCGCTCGCCGAGGCCGCGGCGGTGCATGCCGACTCCGACGCCGGCCGCCTGCACGGCAAGACCATCCTCATCCCGGGAACCTAGCCCGAGTCCATCGGGCCCGCGGCACTGGAACTGATCGAGGACGGCACCTTCGCCGCGATTCTGTCGGGGTCATGACTGCGCCGTGGCCAAGGCGTGGATGCCACCTTCGGCGAAGCGCAGCAGCGCCTGGTGGCGTTCATCGATGTCGCGGGCCTGCATGCGGCCTTCGGTGAGGCTGTCCAGGCGCAGGTTGTTGGAGTAGGTGTGCATGGTGGCGGCGACCAGGTGCAGGTAGGCGTCGAAGATGGCTTCTTCGCCGGCTGCGGGGAACAGTGCATGCAGGTGGGCGATGAAGTCGGCGGCGATGGAGTTGAAGTCCTCGGCGATCAGGCGCCGGATGGCATGCCCTGAATT
>JAQSXQ010000226.1 GCA_029256565.1 Mycobacterium sp. | reverse complement strand
CACTTTCGCCTCGTCGGACCGATGCTCTTCGCGCAAGCGCTCATCGGCTTCGACGACGTTCGTCAGCAGAAACGCCCGCGTCAGCGGGCCGACGCCGCCCGGGTTCGGCGACACGTGGCCCGCGACGTCCCACACGTCGGGCGCCACGTCACCGACGAGCTTGCCCGCATCGTCGCGGCTGACCCCGACGTCGATCACGGCGGCTCCGCGCTTGACCATCTCGGCGGTGACCATGTGCGGAACGCCCGCGGCCGCGATGACTATGTCCGCCTCCCGCGTGAGCTGCGGTAGGTGACGAGTTGCGGTGTGGCACAGCGTCACCGTCGCGTTCTCCGACCGACGGGTGAGCAGCAGACCCATCGGCCTGCCGACCGTCACGCCGCGCCCGATCACGACCACGTGCGCACCGGCGATCTCGACCTCGTAGCGCCGCAGCAGGTGCACGATGCCCCGCGGCGTGCACGGCAGGGCTGCGGGCTCGTTGAGCACCAGCCGGCCGAGGTTCGTCGGATGCAACCCGTCGGCGTCCTTGGCGGGATCGATGCGCTCCAGCGCGGCGTTCTCGTCGAGGTGCTTCGGCAGCGGCAACTGCACGATGTACCCGGTGCACTCGGGGTTGGCGTTCAGTTCGTCGATGGTCTCTTCGAGCGTCGCCTGGCTGATGTCGGCGGGCAGGTCGCGACGGATCGACGTGATGCCGACCTTCGCGCAGTCCGCGTGCTTGCCCCGGACGTAGGCATGCGAGCCGGGGTCGTCGCCGACCAGTACCGTCCCCAGGCCCGGGGTGCGTCCGGCGGCGGTCAGAGCCGCCACCCGCTCCTTCAGGTCGGTGAAGATCTCGTCGCGCGTGGCCTTGCCGTCCAAAGTGATCGCTCCCACGGTGTTCATTGTGGCAGGCTCCCGAGAATGGACAGTCAGCCCAATGTGTCCACCGACGTCTTCAGCCCCGCCCGACTGGGGCCGATCACTCTGCGCAACCGCATCATCAAGGCCGCGACGTTCGAGGCGGCCACGCCCCACGCCCTGGTCACCGACGACCTCATCACCTACCACCGCCTGCCCGCCGCAGGCGGAATCGGGATGACGACCGTCGCCTACCTCGCCGTTTCACCGGGCGGCCGGACCGACGGAGCGCAGATCTACTGGCGTCCCGAGGCCATCGCAGGGCTACGACGGCTCACCGACGCCATCCACGCCGAGGGTGCTGCCATCAGCGCACAGATCGGCCACGCGGGTCCCGTCGCCAACGCCAAGTCGAACAAGGCCAGGGCGCTCGCGCCGGTGCGCTTCTTCAACCCGATCGGGATGCGGTTCGCCAAGGCAGCGAGCCGGCAGGACATCTCCGACGTCATCGCCGCGCACGCGCACGCCGCCCGGTACGCCGTCGACGCCGGATTCGACGCCGTCGAGGTCCACCTCGGACACAACTACTTCGCGAGTTCGTTCCTGAGCCCGCTGATCAACCGCCGCGACGACGAGTTCGGCGGCTCCCTGGAGAACCGCGCCAAGGTGGCGCGCGGGGTGGTGCGGGCGGTCCGCGACGCGGTCGGCGGACAGATCGCGATCACCGCCAAGCTCACCATGACCGACGGCGTGCGGGGCGGCATCCCGCTGGAGGAGTCCCTGCAGACCGCCAAGTGGCTCGAGGACGACGGCGGCCTCGACGCACTCGAATTGACCGCCGGCAGCTCACTGGTCAACCCGATGTACCTGTTCCGGGGCGACGCGCCGATCAAGGAGTTCGCGGGGGCCTTCAAGCCGCCGCTGCGCTGGGGCATCCGGATGACGGGCAAGAAGTTCCTGCGCGAATACCCCTACCGGGAGGCGTTCCTGCTCCGCGACGCCAAGCAGTTCCGCGCCGAGCTGACGCTGCCGCTGATCCTGCTGGGCGGCATCACCAATCGCGAGACGATGGACCTCGCAATGGCCGAGGGCTTCGACTTCGTCGCGATGGGAAGGGCCCTGCTCGCCGAGCCCGACCTGATCAACCGCATCAAGGCCGACGGCGACGCCCACACCGTGAAGTCGGCGTGCACGCACTGCAACAAGTGCATGGCGACGATCTACAGCCACACCCACTGCGTCGTCACCGGGTCGCCGGGCTAACCGCCGCCGGACGTCTTGGAGATCGGCGCAGACTCCGGTACGCGGCGGTCCTCGAACTGCAGCATCGTCTCGTCGCGAACGATCCGCATGCCCGCGGTGAGCAGCAACTTGTTCGGCGAGACGGTGTAGTCCACGCCGTCACCGCGCACACCGAAGCACCCGTTGGCCAGCTCGGTGGCCGGCAGTCGCAGCGGCGCGCGGTCGCGGATCCGCATCCCCCGGTACTCGAACCCGCCGCGCGGGTTCGAGCAGATCACGATCAGAGACAGCGGCGTGCGTCCCAGCGCGGCGATCTTCATCGGTCCGTCGCAGCGCGCCGTGGTGCCGACGAAGCCCCTGGCGTCGGTCGGCCGGTCACCCGGCGCGGCCAGCGCCGCAGGCAAAGACGCACCCGTAGCCACGGAGCCGAATCCGGCGGCCCCGAGGAGCACCGCCGCAATAGCCGCACGCGTCACGGCCGCGAAGTTCGCCATGCGTCAACGAGACCACGTCGTGCCTGCACATGGGTGGTTATGCGCCGTACCAAGACCTAATCGTCACGCGGTCGCAATCAAGGCGCGCCCACCACCGGCGGCGATCGACGCCGCAGGCCCGAGAATCGTTTGCTTTGCAACCAGTTGGCAGCCGACCGTGTCGCACGAGGGGCCTCACCGAGACCACGACCCGCCGCCGACACCGCCTCGTGGGCAGGCCTTGCCGCGCACCCATGCCGTTAGAGTCGTAGCCGATGACGCGACCGACTCCGCCTGCGCTGACCGTCCGACACGACGGATCGTCGCGCACCTTCGCACCAGGCAGCGACGTCGTCGTCGGCCGCGATCTGCGCGCCGACATCCGCATCGCCCACCCCCTGACCTCGCGCTCCCACCTGCTCCTGCGGTACGACCAGGGTCGCTGGCTCGCCATCGACAACGGCTCGCTCAACGGCGTGTACGTCAACGGACAGCGCGTTCCCGTCGCCGACATCACCGACGGCCTCGGCGTCAACATCGGCAACCCCGACGGGCCGCGGCTGACGTTCGAGGTGGGTCGGCATCAGGGTTCGGCGGGGTCACCGCCACCCACCGCCGCCGTACCCGTCGCGGGCCGCCCGAGCACCTCCTGGTCGACGCAGGCGCCGCACGCCATGTCACCGCAGACGATGCCGCCGCCGCGTCAGGCGTATCCGCCCGGTCAGCCGCCGCGCTACCCGTCCGGTCCGGCGCCCGCGCCACAGAGCGGCAGGCAGACCTACCCGCAGGGTCCGCAGACCGGCTACCCGAGCGCGCCGAGCTACCCCAGTTCGCCGCAGCAGCGTTACGCCCAGCCGATCTCCCAGCCGTCCGCCGAACCCGTCACGACACTGGGGCCGACCGCTGCGCCACGGCAGAGCGAGGGCAATCTCGCCACCAGCATGATGAAGATCCTCCGCCCGGGGCGGGGGGCACCGGAGACCCCGGCAGGCGCGGTCAAGATCGGCCGCGCCACCGACAACGACATCGTCATCCCGGACGTGCTGGCGGGGCGCCACCACGCGAGCCTGGTGAGCACTCCCGCCGGCACCGAGATCGTCGACAACCGCAGCATCAACGGCACGTTCGTCAACGGCACCCGCGTCGAGGCCGCACTGCTGCGCGACGGCGACGTGGTCACGATCGGCAACGTCGACCTCGTCTTCGCCGGCGGCAGCCTCGCCCGGCGCACCCAGACCGAGGCGACGGCCACCCGCACCGGCGGCCTCGAGGTCAACGGCGTCACGTGGACCATCGAGGGCAACAAGACGCTGCTGAACAACATCTCGTTGGCCGCGCGCACCGGCACGCTGACCGCGGTGATCGGCCCGTCCGGTGCAGGCAAGTCGACCTTCGCCAAGCTCGTCGCCGGCTACACCCACCCCACCAGCGGCACCGTGACCTTCGAAGGTCACGACATCCACTCCGAGTACGCCTCGCTCCGATCGCGAATCGGAATGGTCCCCCAGGACGACGTGGTGCACGGCCAGCTCACCGTGAAGCAGGCGCTGATGTACGCCGCGGAACTCCGGCTGCCGCCCGACACGACGAAGGAAGACCGCGAGCACGTCGTCATGCAGGTCCTCGAGGAACTCGAGATGACCAAGCATCTCGAGACCCGCGTCGACAAGCTCTCCGGCGGCCAGCGCAAGCGCGCGTCGGTGGCACTCGAACTGCTGACCGGCCCGTCGCTGCTGATCCTCGACGAGCCCACCTCCGGCCTTGACCCCGCTCTGGACCGCCAGGTCATGACGATGCTGCGTCAGCTCGCCGACGCGGGCCGCGTGGTGCTCGTCGTGACGCACTCGCTGACCTACCTCGACGTGTGCGACCAGGTGCTGCTCCTCGCCCCGGGCGGCAAGACCGCGTTCTGCGGGCCGCCCGACCAGATCGGGACACAGCTGGGCACCACCAACTGGGCCGACATCTTCAGCACGGTCGCGGGCGACCCCGACGCGGCCAGCAGGCGCTACCTCGACCTCAACGGTCCACCCCCACCGGCACCGCCCGCGGAGGAACCCGCGGACCTCGGCAGCCCGGCGAGCACCAGTGTGATGCACCAGTTCTCGACGATTGCCCGGCGACAGATGCGGCTCATCGTCTCCGACCGCGGCTACTTCATCTTCCTGGCGATCCTCCCGTTCATCATGGGTGTGCTGTCGCTGTCCGTGCCCGGCTCCACCGGCTTCGGTCAGCCCGGCGCGATCTTCATGGGCACCGCCCTGACGGTTCGCGACCTGATCGGCGAACGCGCGATCTTCCTCCGCGAGCAGGCGGTGGGTTTGTCGACGTCGGCCTATCTGCTGGCGAAGGTCTGCATCTACTCGGTGTTCGCGATCGTGCAGTCCGCCATCGTCACCGGGATCACGCTGATCGGCGTCGGCGCACCCCAGAACGGCGCGGTGGTGCTCGGCGGTGGCGAGGTGGCCGCCTCGATCGAGTTGTTCCTCGGCATGGCCGCGACGACCGTCTGCGCTGCGACGGTGGGCCTCGCGCTGTCGGCGCTGGCCAAGACCAGCGAGCAGATCATGCCGCTGCTGGTCGTCGCGATCATGTCGCAGCTGGTGTTCTCCGGCGGTCTGATTCCGGTTACGGGCCGCCTCGGGCTCGATCAGCTGTCGTGGATTACGCCGGCCCGCTGGGGCTTCGGCGCCACGGCATCGACGGTGGGCGTGACCGACATGGTGAAGCCGCCGATCATGCCTGACGACTCGCACTGGAAGCACACGTCGGAGGCATGGCTGTTCGACATGGCCATGCTGGGCGTGCTGTCGATCTTCTACGTCTGCTTCGTGCGCTTCAAGATTCGGCTCAAGGCAGGCTGACGACGACTCGGGGCGAGGCACGAGCCCCGTGAGGAGTCAGCCCATCCAACCAGGCTGACTCAGTCGGCGTGGTGCGTTCAGGTAGCGCTCACGGACAGGCTCACTCGAACGTCGTCGCGCTGAGCGCTATCTCGATGACGTCGACTGTCGCCGGTGTCTGGACACCACCAATTTCAGTCGGCGAGCACCAGGCCGTGGGCCACCGCGAAGGCGACCGCCTGGTCGACGTCGACCCGCGCGCCGCGCATCTCGACGGTGGTCCAGAACGTCGCGTCGACGCGGGCGCCACGCAGATCGGCCTTGCCGAACTTCGCGTTCTGGGTGCGGGCGCCGGAGAGGTCGGCGCGACGCAGCACTGCCTCACGTAGGTTCGCGCCCACCAGGCTCGCCTCGCGGAGGCGGCAGTCCGACAGGTCCACCTTCTGCAGGTCGCATCCGGCGAGCACGGTGAGCGTCAGGTCCACCTCGTGCAGCGTGATCGGGCGCAGGCGGCACTCGGTGAACACCGAGCCCAGCAGGCTGCACTGGCGGAACGTACTGTG
>JAQSXQ010000225.1 GCA_029256565.1 Mycobacterium sp. | reverse complement strand
GTTCTCCAGCCACATCGGCTCGAACCAGGAGAACGGCACGTACACCTCGGCGACGTCGATCTCGTCGATGGGTGAGGTGATGCCCGCGTCGCGCCACAGCGCAGCGGCGGCATCGCGGCCTGCCCGGGGGTTGACCTGGTCGCGACCGGAGTAGGCCAGCGGCTCGGTCCGCAGCGCAGTCGCGTGGATCCAGGCCACCGGATTGCCGTCGGCCACACGGGCATCGGCGATCTCCTCGTTGCCGATCACCATCGCGCAGGCGCCGTCGGACGACGGGCACGTCTCGTCGAACCGGATCGGGTCCCAGAGCATCTGAGACGCCATGACCTTCTCCAGCGTGATGTCCGGCTGGTGGAGGTGTGCCAGCGGGTTCTTCGCGCCGTTGAGGCGGTCCTTCACCGCGACCATCGCACCGATGTGCGTCGGGGCGCCCGAACGCCGGATGTAGGAGCGCACGTGCGGTGCGAAGTAGCCACCCGCTCCTGCGCCGACGGGCTTGGTGAACGGCACCGGAATGCTCAACGCCCACATGGCGTTCGACTCGGACTGCTTCTCCCAGGCCATCGTCAGCACACGCCGGTACTTGCCCGACTGCACCAGTGAGGCAGCGACGATCGCCGTCGACCCGCCGACCGAACCCGCGGTGTGCACCCGGATCAGCGGCTTGCCCGTGGCGCCGACGGCGTCGGCCATGAACAGCTCGGGCATCATGACGCCCTCGAAGAAGTCGGGCGCCTTGCCGACCACCACGGCATCTATGTCGTCGAACGTCGAGCCGGAGTCCGCGAGCGCCTTGTCGATGGCCTCGCGGACGAGGCCGTTCATCGAGACGTCCTTGCGCTTGGCGACGTACTTGGTCTGCCCGGTGCCGAGGACGGCTGCGTTCAGTCCTGCCATCAGTTCTTCCCCTCAAGGACGGCGACCAGGTTCTGTTGCAGCGCAGGGCCGCTGGTGGCGTGGGCGAGGACCCGCTGCGCGGATCCGTCGAAGATGTGTCGGGCGGCGAAGCCGATCCGCTCCAGGCCGGCCGAGAACATCGGGTTCGCGGCCAAGGCGCCTCCGGACGGGTTGATCTTCGTCTCCTCACCCAGGCCGATGGCCTCGGCGAGGATCAGCTGCTGATGGGTGAACGGGGCGTAGATCTCGGCCACGTCGATCGAGCCGACGTCGCCGCCGGTGGCGGCCTTCGCCGATGCCGCGGTCGACGGCGAGGTGGTCAGGTCGCGGGCGCCGAGGACCGGGGTCTCGATGCGGTGCTCGATGCCGGTGATCCAGGCAGGGTTCTCCCGCAGCTCCCTGGCCCGGTCACCCGAGGCCAGCACGATGGCCGAGGCACCGTCCGTGATCGGCGCGATGTCGTGACGACGCAAGGGATCTGCGAAGTAGGGCCGCGACAGTAGCTCGTCGATGCTCTTGGCGGGCTTCTCCGAATCGGTGCGACCGGCAGCGTTCATCGAATCCAGTGCCACCTGCGCCATCTGCTCGGCGGTCCACTTGCCGGAGTCCAGACCGAACCGGGCCTGCAGGCCTGCCGTCGACACCGCGTCGGGCATCAGAGGCGCGACGGTGTACGGGTCGGTCTGCAGCGCGAGGACGCGGCGGAGCACGCCTGCCGACGACTTGCCGAAGCCGTACACCAGAGCGGTGTCGACCGCGCCGGTCAGGATCTTGAGGTAGGCCTCGTAGAGCGCCCACGCGGCGTCCATCTCGACGTGCGACTCGTTGATCGGCGGCACTGCACCGATCGAGTCGATCGCGGACAGGAACGAGAACGCGCGGCCGGCAAGGTAATCCGAGGATCCCGAGCACCAGAAACCGATGTCGGTCTGCTTGAGGCCGAGGTCTGCGTACAGCTCGGCGAAGCACGGCATCAGCATCTCGACACCGTTGGTGGTGCCCTCGGTGCGACGCACGTGCGGGGCATGCGCGAAGCCGACGACGGCTACGTCACGGAAGGTCACTCGATTATCTCCTCTTCGCGCAAGCGCTCATCGGTCGGATCCCGCTCACTGGTGATGCTTGTAGGTGTCGTAGTCGGCGTCGGGCTCACCCGTGGGCCGGAAGTAGTCGATGTTGTCGATGCCGAGACCCCACTCCTCGCGGGGCTTCCACACCGCCTCGACTCGCATGCCCATCCGCACGTCGGCCGCGTCGATCTCGGTGACCAGGTGCAGGAACGGGATGTCGGCGCCGTCGAGCAGGACGTAGGCGGCCACGTAGGGCGGCTTGATGCGCTGGCCGGCGAACGGGATGTTGATGATGGCGAACGTGGTGACCGTGCCCTTGTCGGGCAGCTCGACGAACTCGGTCGTCGGCTGACCGGTGCCCGGGTCGGCTTCGCGCGGCGGGAAGTAGACCTTTCCACCAGCGCCGGTGCGGGCGCCCAGGAGCTTGCCCTCCTCGAGACCGCGTAGGAACGTGCTCTCGGGCAGGGACGCGGTGTGTTGGATCTCGATCGAGGCGGGGCTCACCAGCAGCGTCACCGGATCGCGGTCGTCTGCCACGTCTTCGACGGGTTCGGTGTCGTCACCCAGTTCGAAGTACGCGATGTCGGTGATGGCGCCGACCGGTTCGTCCGCCCAGTGCACGTGCACCCTGGCGCCGGTGCTGATGGCGTCGGCGGATCCGGCGTCGACCGCGTGCAGCAGCGGGGTGTCGGCGCCGTCGAGCTTGATGAGCGCCCACGCGAACGGCCGCTGCAGCGGCTGGCCCTCCAACGGGTTGGGTTGCCAGGTCCACGAAACGACTGTTCCGGCACTGGCCACCGGTACGATCTCCGTCAACGGAGCGTAGGTAACGGGGTCGTACTCGGCAGGCGGTACGAGTACCCGTCCGTCCGAACCGCGGACGCCGACGACGTGTCGGCTGCGCAGTTCGGTGAAGAACCGACTGAGGGTCGAACCTACTGAACGGGTGTAGTCGAATGACAGTTTCAGCGGCGCCGAAAGGGGCGGCTGATGCTCATCGATACTGGCCGGGCTGCTTTGGCTGGCGCTCACGGCATCGAGTAGAACAGGTTCTAACAATCGTCGCAAGGACGGGCCCGCGGGTCCGAGAAAGTTGGCGGACATGAAGCTCGGACTCCAGCTCGGATACTGGGGGGCGCAGCCGCCCACCGATCACGCGGAACTCGTCGCGACGGCCGAAGCCGAGGGCTTCGACACCGTCTTCACCGCCGAGGCGTGGGGCTCGGACGCCTACACCCCGCTGGCCTGGTGGGGCCGGGAGACCACGCGGATGCGGCTCGGCACCTCGGTGATCCAGCTGTCGGCGCGGACGCCGACGGCATGTGCGATGGCGGCCCTGACGCTCGACCACCTGTCGGGCGGGCGGCACATCCTCGGGTTGGGCGTCTCCGGTCCGCAGGTCGTCGAGGGCTGGTACGGCCAGAAGTTCCCGAAGCCCCTGGCGCGCACCCGCGAGTACGTCGACATCCTGCGGCAGGTCTGGGCCCGCGAAGCGCCGGTGCACAGCGACGGACCGCACTACCCGCTGCCCCTGACGGGTGAGGGCACTACCGGGCTCGGCAAGAACCTCAAGCCGATCACTCATCCGCTGCGCGCCGACATCCCCGTCATGCTCGGCGCGGAGGGTCCGAAGAACGTGGCGTTGGCAGCCGAGATCTGCGACGGCTGGCTGCCCATCTTCTACTCGCCGCGCATCGCCGACATGTACAACGAATGGCTCGACGAGGGCTTCGCCCGGCCCGGTGCCCGACGCACCCGCGAGACGTTCGAGATCTGCGCGACGGCGCAGGTGGTGGTCACCGACGATCGTCCCGGCGTGATGGAGCTGATGAAGCCGCACCTCGCCCTCTACATGGGCGGAATGGGCGCGGAGGAGACCAACTTCCACGCCGACGTCTACCGCCGGATGGGCTACTCCGAGGTGGTCGACGAGGTGACCGCACTGTTCCGGAGCAACCGCAAGGATCAGGCGGCCGCCGTCATCCCCGACGAACTGGTCGACGACTCGGCGATCGTGGGCGACCTGGCCTACGTCAAGGAACAGATCAAGGCGTGGGAGGCCTCGGGCGTCACCATGATGGTGGTCGGTGCCCGCTCGTCCGAGCAGATCCGGGACCTCGCGGCGCTGGTCTGAGCGGCGCCGACTAGACACATTCTTGCCATGTGTCTAGTGGAGGTCCTAGATTCGAGGGCGTGACCGAGACCACACCGCCATCGCAGTACCCCATTGCAGGCAGCGTCGTGACCATGCCCGTGCGCATCCGCCGTGCGTCGCAGCACATGGCGATGTTCTCCGTGGACGCCGATGCCGCGCAACGGATGATCGCCGACAGCGGACTCCAGGTCTGCCGGCACCGGCCGGGTAAGGCCGTCGTCGTGCTCATGCTGATGCATTACATCGACGGCGACCTGGGCCCGTACTACGAGTACGGCACCAACATCATGGTCAATCCGCCGGGCTCGACGGCCAGTGGTCTCAAGGCGTTGCAGTCCGCGGGTGCCTTCATCCACCACCTGCCCGTCGACGGGGCGTTCACGATGGAAGCAGGCCGGACCATCTGGGGCTACCCGAAGGTGCTGGCGGACTTCGTCATTCGCGACGGACACGGGTTCAGCTTCGACGTGACCATCGACGGTCAGTTCGCGGTTGGCATGGACTTCAAGCCTGGGCTGCGCGTGCCGGCACGGTTCACCTCCAAACCGCAGGTGCATCCCACCTACTCGCACCTCGACGGCGTGACCCGCATGACCGACGGTGAGATGACGATGTCCGGCGTCCGCTACCGGCCCGGCGGGGCGACCGTGCGGCTGGGCAACCATCCCTACGCGCGCGAACTCGCCGCGCTGGGTTTCCCGAAGCGGGCCATGATCTCGAGTTCGGCCGATAACGTCGAGATGACCTTCGCTGACGC
>JAQSXQ010000224.1 GCA_029256565.1 Mycobacterium sp. | reverse complement strand
CTGTCCGCCGTGCCCGACCTGACCGAGTCCAAGCCGGCGCCGTCCAAGCCCGCCGAGTCAGCGGGCCCCGGAACGACGGCAGCCGCGAAGGCGAGTTCGGCGCAGGTCGCTACACCCGCGCCCACGAAGGCGGCTCCCACCACGGCAGCTCAAAAGGCACCGGCCAAGAAGACTCCGGCGAAGAAGACCGCCAACGCCACGCCCGCCGACTCCGTGAAGGCAACCGCGACCACCGGGGCCACCAAGGCGCCCGCGAAGGCGACCAAGGCAGCCAAGAAGGCCGCCCCTCGCAAGACCTCTCCTCGCAAGACCGCCCCAAGCAAGACCGAAGCATCCAGTTCCACGACCAAGAAGTAGAGACTTGAACCTGACCCGTCTGGTGCGGTCGTCCGCATCGCTCCCGTTCCGCGCACTCGACACCGGAGTACGCGCCGCCACGGTCGCAGCCACGGTGGGTGTCGGCCTCGTCACCGACCCCACCCGCATCGCGACCGCCACCCCCAACGACTTCGTCAACGCCGTCACCGACGTCGCCGCAGAGATCTTCGGCCGCACGCCCTCGCGGCGCCGCTGGCAGGGCGACCGGAGGTGCTGGATCGAGGTCCGCGGCCTCGACGACTCCGACCCCGGTGACGTTCTGCCCCAAGCCGTGCTGCGTCACGTCCGCGACCAGCCGGGCGTGCTGCGCGTCGACCTCAACCACGCGCTGTCCCGCGTCGTCGTGCACACCGACGGCACGGAGTCGCTCGACGAACTCTCCGACGCCGTCGCGGCCGCCGAACGCGACGCCGACGTCGACACCACCCAGCCCTCGATCAACCTGCCCGGCGACGGCATCATCTTGGCGAGCAGCATCACCGCGCTGACGGCCAACACCCTCGGACTGGCCACCGCGCTGGTCGGCCGGGCGCTGATGTGGCCCAAGCTGGTACCCGGCCTGCCGGCCGCGGTGGCGTTCGTCGACTACCAGCCTCGCCTACGGGGACTGGTGGAGGAGTGGCTCGGGGAGGACGCCACCGACACCGCGTTGGCGCTGGCCGCCAGCATCGGCTACACGCTGAGCCAGGCCCCCACGTCGCTGGCGGTCGACGTCTTCATGCACCTCGTCCGCGTCGCGGAGGCGCAGTCGGCCGCGTTGGCCTGGCAGCGCCACGAACCCGCGCTGGCCGAGTACGCCGAATCCACGGACGGCATCCGGCCCAACGAACGCCCGCAACCACTTCCATCGGGACCCGTCGAGCGCCATGGTGATCGCAGCAGCGTCATCCAGGGCGTCGGCGCCATCGCGCTCGGCATCGCCACGGGCGGTATCTCGGGTGCCGCGACGACGGCGTTGGTCGCCGCACCCAAGGCCGCGCGCAACACCCGCGAGGCATTCGCCGGAACCCTGGCGCGCGGGCTCGCCGACCGCCACGACGTCGTCCCGCTGCGCTCGAATGCACTGCGCAGGCTCGACCGCATCGACGCCGTCGTCATCGACCCGCGCGTGCTGTGGACCGACGACCTGCGCGTCGGACGCATCCGCGACGTCGACGACCGCCGCCGCGCCGAGGTGTGGCAGTGGGCGCAGGACCAGATCGACGCCGACGCACTGACCGCCGGGTGGCACGACCAGCCAAACGGTGACGGCCGAGTGCTCGTCCGCTACGCCACCCACACCCTGGCATCGTCGGTGCTGCGCGAAATCCGCCGCAGCGCAATCGAAGTCGTGTCCGTCGACGTCGACGGGCTCGACGATCTGCGGTCGTCGTTCGACGACCTGCACCCATTCGACGGTCCGCTCGACGATGCGCTGGCCGCATCGGTGCGCCGCCTGCAGGACGACGGCCGCACGGTCGCCCTGGTGTCGTCGGCCGCCGCGCAGGCGCTCGCCGACGCCGACCTGGCGATCGGCGTCGCGATCGACGCGGCGTGCTGGCATGCCGACGTCATCGCCGACGACCTCGACGGCGTGTGGCGCGTCCTGCACGCAATCCCTGCCGCCCGCCGGGCCAGTGAACGCGGCGTGCAACTGGCCACCGGAGCATCGGTGCTCGGCGCCCTGCTGATGGTGCCCGGCGTCCGCGGCCGCGGTCCAGGACCCGTCACCGCGGGTGCGGGTGCCGGCGCGTGGACCGGGTACCGCATCGCGCGGCAGGTGCTCGGCGATCCGACACCGGCGCCGCCGCCCACGCTCGAGTGGCACGCGATGTCGATCGAACAGGTGCGCCGCAAGCTGCCCCGGCCGGAGCGGCTCGCCGCCCCTGCGCCGCGCTCGCGCGTGCAGGCGACGGCGTCCACGGTGACCGGGATCGCCCGGGCAGTCGGCGACCCGGTCAGGTCGAACGTCGCCGACTTCACCACCGCGATGAAGGACGAACTGTCCGACCCGCTGACACCGGTCCTGGCGATCGGTTCCGCGGCCAGCGCGGTGCTCGGGTCGCCCATCGACGCGATCCTGGTCGGCTCCGTGCTGACCGGCAACGCCGCGCTGGCGGCCGTGCAGAGGTTGCGCGCCGAACGTCTGCTGAAACGTCTACTGGCAGTGCAGGATCCGCCCGCCCGGCTGCTCACCGAGGACGGCGAGGAGACCGTCGACGCCGTCGACCTGCGCCCCGGTGACGTCATCGAGGTGCGCCCGGGTGAGGTCGTGCCCGCCGACGTCCGCCTCACCGAGGCAACCGATCTCGAGGTCGACGAGTCATCGCTGACGGGCGAGTCGCTGCCCGTGCCGAAGCGTCTTGCGGCCACGCCCGCCGCACCCGTCGCCGAGCGGTCGTCGATGTTGCACGCCACGACCACCGTGGTCGCGGGGACCGGGGTCGGCATCGTGACCGCCGTCGGCTCGCAGACTCAGGCCCGGCGCGCCGCACAGGCGCCCGGTCGGGACAACTCCTCGGTGGGTCTGCAAGCGCAGCTGCGCGACCTCACCAACCGCGCGCTGCCGGTGAGCCTCGCAGGCGGGGCGCTGGTGACCGGCCTCGGCATCCTGCGCGGCACCGGACTGCGGCAGGCCGTCAGCAGCGGCGTCGCGGTGAGCGTCGCCGCCGTGCCCGAGGGGCTGCCGCTGGTCGCCACGCTGGCGCAGCAGGCGTCGGCCCGCCGGCTGAGCGGCCTCGGTGCACTGGTGCGCAGCCCGCGCTCGGTGGAGGCGCTCGGACGCGTCGACGTCGTGTGCTTCGACAAGACGGGCACGCTCAGCGAGAACCGGCTGCGCGTCACGTCGGTCGCGGCGCTGGACGGTACCGACGAGGACGTGCTGCGCCACGCCGTGCGCGCCACCCCGCCCGCCAACGGCGACGGCCACGAGCACGCCACCGACGCCGCCGTCGCCGAAGCGGGCGACCCGGACGGCAACGGGACGGCCGACGCGTTCCTGCCGTTCCGCAGCGGTCGTCCGTTCGCCGCCTCGATCCACGGCACGGAACTCTCGATCAAGGGCGCACCCGAGGTGCTGCTCGCCGCGGTCGGCGACGGCGCCGCGACCGACCGCGTCCAGCAGATGGCCGCCGACGGCCTGCGCGTGCTCGCCGTCGCTCGGCGCGACCTCACCAAGGCCCAGGCACGGGAGGCGACGGCCGATGCCGACGCATTCGATGCGCTGTGCCGTGAGGAGCTTCGGCTCGTCGGACTGCTCGGGCTGTCCGACACGCCCCGGCCCGACGCGGCCCGGGTGCTTGCCGGCCTGGCCGAGCAGGGCATCGACGTCCGGCTCATCACCGGAGACCATCCGGTCACCGCGACCGCGATCGCGAACGAACTCGGCCTCGCCGTCGGCGCGGATCAGGTCATCAGCGGCGCCGACTGGGAGGCGCTGTCACGGCGCGGCCAGGAGCAGGCCGTCCGCGAGCGGATCGTGTTCGCCAGGATGTCGCCCGAGCACAAGGTGCAGATCGTCGAGACCCTCGAGCGGCTCGACCGGGTGTGCGCCATGGTCGGCGACGGAGCCAACGACGCGGCGGCCATTCGCGCGGCGACCGTCGGCATCGGCGTGGCGTCGAAGGGCAGTGATCCGGCGCGCACCGCGGCCGACGTGATGCTGCTCGACGGGCGCATCGGGTCGCTGCTCGACGCGCTCGAGGAGGGCAGGCAGCTCTGGCAGCGCGTGCAGGCGGCGGTGTCGGTGCTGCTCGGCGGCAACGCGGGCGAGGTGGCCTTCGCGGTGCTCGGCACCGCGCTGACCGGGCGTGCGCCGCTGAACACGCGACAGCTGCTGCTGGTCAACATGCTCACCGACGCACTGCCGGCCGCTGCGTTGGCGGTGAGCCCGCCGACCGCACCGGCTCGCGGCGCGGGCAACGGCCCCGACGAGGCCGCGCTGTGGCGCACGGTCGCCGTGCGCGGCGCGACGACGGCGGGAGCGGCATCGGTGGCTTGGGCGATGGCCAGCGTCACGGGACGTCAACAGCGGGCGTCGACCGTCGCGCTCGTCGCGCTGGTCGCCACGCAACTGGGTCAGACGCTGATCGACTCACACAGCCCGTTGGTCGTCGGCACCGCGGTCGGGTCACTGCTCACACTGGGTGCGCTGATCAGCACGCCAGGGGTGAGCCAGCTGCTGGGCAGCACGCCGCTGGGACCGGTGGGCTGGGGGCAGGCGCTGACGACCGCTGCGGGGGCGACCGCCATCGCCGCGATCGCGCCGCGCGTGCTTGGCCGTGCGAGCGAGGATCAGCCCTCGCCGTCGACCTCCAGCACGCCGAGTCGCCAGAGCACGGCGTACAGCTCGCGCAATGGAACGGTCAGCACGCCGGTGACGACGTCGGTCAACGGATCCGAGCCGGAGGAAGCCACGTTTTCCACGCTCGACGGGTCGGACGTCCACCCGTCGAATACGCCATGACCAGGAGTTGACGAATGGCCGAAGAAACGTCGCCGGACAGCCACCGCGAGGCCGTCGAACGCGTCCGTGACGCACGGAC
>JAQSXQ010000223.1 GCA_029256565.1 Mycobacterium sp. | reverse complement strand
GTCAGCGTGTCGTTCATGCCGTTGGCGGCCTCGGGCCGGTTCAGCACGATGCTGGTCACGGGTCCGGTCTGGGTGAACGTCAGCGTCTCGAATTCGGGCATGGGAGCAAACGTTATCGCACGCCTTCGCGTCGCTCCTTACGACCGACTGTCGATGTGTAACGGCGCGGTCGAGCCCGCTTCGACGACGGCCGCAGCGGCGAGGCCGTCCGTTCACCTGAATGTGGCACCCTGTTCAACACTTCGAGCCCTACCCCTCCCGACCGAAGGTGAAGATGCCCTCCGACAAGCCCAAGGCCTCCCGCCACACCGAGATCGAGCGCAAGTTCGCGCCGTCGGAGAGCGCCGTGTCGCCCTCGTTCGAGGGTCTGTCGTCGATCAGCCGTGTCGAGCGTTCGCCGGTGCAGTCGCTGGACGCGGTGTACTTCGACACGCCGGCACACGATCTGGCCGCACATCGCATCACGTTGCGGCGACGCACGGGTGGACCCGACGAGGGCTGGCACCTGAAGCTGCCCGCCGGGCCGGACTCCCGCACCGAGGTGCGACTCCCCCTTGGCGACGGCGATCCGACCAGCGTGCCGGAGGACCTACGGGACGTCGTGCTCGCAATCGTGCGGGATAGGCCGCTGGCGCCGGTGGCACGCATCGAGACCACTCGCACCGTCGACCTGCTGATCGGGCCGTCGGACAGCCCGGTCGCCGAGTTCTGCGACGACCAGGTGACCGCCTCGACGCCCGCCAACGACGACCGCCAGACGTGGCGGGAGTGGGAACTCGAACTGATCGGCGACACCGAACCCGACGAGGGCGCGGCGCTGCTGACGCGGTTGGCGAACCGGCTGTTCGACGCGGGGGCCGAGACGGCCGGCCACGGTTCCAAGCTGGCCAAGGTGCTGGATCAGGCGCGCGGCGAGGAACCGAGTCCGACGCCAACCAAGAAGCCGCACCCCGATCCGGTGCACCGCGCCGTCGCGGAACTGGTCGACGAACTCATCGTCTGGGATCGTGCCGTTCGGGCCGACGCGTGGGACTCCGTGCATCAGATGCGCGTCGTGACGCGCAAGATCCGCAGCCTGCTGCGCGCATCGGAGGACTCGTTCGGGCTCACCGACGACTCCTGGCTGCTGAACGAGCTGAAGGAGCTGGCCGGGATCCTCGGCGTGGCGCGCGACGCCGAGGTCCTCGCCGAGAAGTACGACAAGGCAATCGATGCGCTCCCCGAGGAGTTGGTGCGCGGTCCGGTGCGCGAACGCCTCGTCGAAGGCGGCAAGCGGCGTTATCAGGCGGGTTGGAAGCGGTCGCTGTCGGCGATGCGCTCCGAGCGCTACTTCCGTCTGCTCGACGGTCTCGAGGCGCTGGTCGCCGCGGAGCCGTCGTCGGCCACCCCGGGTGAGGAGCCCGCACCGCCCAGCCTCGAGTCGTCCTACGGCAGCGTGCGAAAGGCGGCGAAGAAGGCCAAGGCAGCGGCGAAGGATCCCGACGTCTCGCCCGAGGAGCGCGACGAGGCCCTGCACAAGATCCGCAAGCGCGCCAAGCAACTTCGCTACACCGCCGCGGCGTTGGGCGACGACAAGGTGGCCGACCGGGCGAAGGCGATCCAGTCGCTGCTCGGCGACCACCAGGACAGCGTGGTCAGCCGCACGCATCTGCTGCAGGAGGCGGTCGTCGCGCACGCTGCGGGCGAGGACACGTTCACCTACGGCGTGCTGTTCGGCAAGGAGGCCGATGTGGCGCGTGACGCCGAGGCTCAGATCGAGGATGCGCTCGAGAAGCTGAGGAAGGCCGCGGGCGACGGGTAGTTCCCGCGCGGGCGGAACGAGTTGGCCTGTAAGCCGGATTCTGTTCCCTGCCACCATTACTGGTGGCGGGGCGGCGACCATCCATCTGGACACACCGTCACCGGGTGCCTCGAGCGGCCTACCCGCAGGCTCGGGCGAGCAGCCCTCGAACGCCTGCGCAGCCGCAACCAGGTTGCGGCCTTCTTGGCCTTGCTTCGGGTGGGGTTTGCCTAGCCACTCCGGTCACCCGGAGTGCTGGTGCGCTCTTACCGCACCGTTTCACCCTTACCTCCCCCGCCCGGAGGCGGAGGTGGCGGTCTGTTTTCTGTGGCACTTTCCCGCGAGTCACCTCGGATTGCCGTTGGCAATCACCCTGCTCTGTGAAGTCCGGACTTTCCTCGAACACCGGTCGAAACCGATGTCCGCGGCCGCCCGGCCAACTCGTCCGCGCTGCTCACCGTACTCTGATCGGCATGGCACAGGTGCCACCGGTCCGATATCTGATCCGCGCCAAGGACCTGGTCGATGCCCGGTATGCCGAGCCGATCACGGTCGACGACCTCGCTGCGGCCGCCGGCCTGTCGCGCGCGCACTTCTCCCGGATGTTCACCCGTACGTTCGGCGAATCACCGCGCGCATACCTGCAGACCCGGCGCCTCGAGCGGGCGGCCGCACTGCTGCGATACACCGATCGGACGGTCGCCGACGTGTGCGTGATGGTCGGTCTCCGCAGCGTCGGATCGTTCACGACCAGCTTCGCCCGCGTCTACGGCAAGCCGCCCGCCGCGTACCGGGCGAGCCTGCCGCCCGCGGCATCCCGCGCGCGGGTTCCCAGCTGCATCCTGCAACGCGACACCCGGCCGCGCGCCGACAGCCGCGTCAACACAGCACACGGGGAGAAGACGGACGCCTGATCGCGGTCGTAGCGTCTGATCCGTGATGAGAATCGGAAGCACCCACCTTTGGGTTCATGACCAGGAGATCGCGCTGAAGTTCTGGACCGAGAAGGTCGGTATGGAAGTGCGCGAGGACGTTTCGTTTCCCGAGGAGATGGGCGACTTCAGGTGGCTCACCGTCGGCCCGCCGGGCCAGGACGACGTCAGCATCGTGTTGATGGCCGTACCCGGCCCGCCCGTGATGGACGAGGACACCCGCAAGCAGGTGCTCGATCTCACCGCGAAGGGCTTCGCGGGCACGGTCTTCCTGATCAGCGACGACGTGCGCGCCGAGTACGAGACGCTGTCAGCCCGGGGCGTCGAGTTCACCGAGCCGCCGAACGAGATGCCCTACGGCATCGACTCCGGGTTCCGCGACCCGTCCGGCAACAGTGTCCGACTGACACAGCTCAGCGGTTGAGCGCCTCGCCTGTCGGTGGGTGGTCGTAGAATCGAACATGTGTTCGATGATGCGGATCCGGGGGTGCTGCTCCTGCAGCGCATGGGGTCCGCCGCGCGCGCCGAGGCCTGCGCCGCAGCGCAGCGGCTCGACGCGATCGGCCGGTTCGTCGAGCTGCGGATCGCCGAGGACGGCGGCGAGACCGACCAGTGGATGGTCGACGCCACCGATGCCGCCACCCTGGAAGTCAGCGCGGCGCTCAACGTCAACCGCCATCTCGCGGCATCGCACGTGCGGTACGCCCACGCCCTGCGCCACCAACTGCCCGCCCTGGGGGCACGGTTCCTCGCCGGCGACGTCGACGAAGCGGTGTTCCGGGCGGCGGTGTTCCGCACCGGCCTGATCGTCGACGCGACCGTGCTGGCCCGAGTGGATCAGACGCTGGCCGAACGCGCACCCTGCTGGGGTGGGCTCAGCCGCGGCCAGCTCGCCACCCGCATCGACGCGATCGTCGCCCGCCGCGACCTCGACGCGGTACGGCGACGCAAGGACCGCGTCGCCGACCGTCAGGTCACCTGGGGTGACGTCGACAACGGGCTGACCGAGATCAACGCCGTCGTGTACGCCGCCGACGCCCGCGCGTTCACCGAACGCCTGATGGCCCTGGCCGCGACCGTCTGCGACGACGATCCCCGCACGCTGGCCCAGTTGCGCGCCGACGCGATCAGCGCGATGGCCGCAGGCCACGACCGCATGTCGTGTCACTGCGACCTCGACGACTGCCCGGCCGGTGGCCGGGTCGCCAGTTCGGTCGTGGTGCACGTCATCGCCGAGCAGACCACCCTCGACGGCGACCCGACCACCGGGGGCATCCTCGACGGATACGAAGGCCTGCTCCCCGCCGAGCTGATCACCGAACTCGCCCGCGACGCCCGCCTGCGGCCCCTGCACCACCCCGGGGCTGCCGCACCCGCCGAGTGCGGATACCGGCCGTCGCGGGCGTTGGCCGACTACGTCCGGTGCCGCGACGTGACGTGCCGCTTCCCCGGCTGCGATCGCCCAGCGTTCGGCTGCGACCTCGACCACACCATCCCCTACGCCGCCGGCGGCCCGACTCACGCGTCGAACCTCAAGTGCCTGTGCCGTTTTCATCACCTCGCCAAGACGTTCTGGGGCTGGCGCGACGAACAACTCCCCGACGGGACCGTGCTGTGGACCTCACCGGCCGGGGAGTGTTACCCCACCGGAGCCGGCAGCGGCACCGTCTTTCCCCAACTGTGCGAGCCCACCGGCCCGGTCGCACCCCAGGTGCGCACCGACGACGACAGCTGCGCCGACCGGACCGCGATGATGCCGCGCCGCAACCGCACCCGCACCCGCCAACGCAGCGCCGACATCCTCACCGAACGCCACGCCAACCACGCCCACCGCACGACGCCGAAACCGTTGCACCGCTTCGACGAGGACTACAGCTACGAAGAGACGTTCCCCACCGAACCGGAACCACCACCGTTCTAGGCGACGGCCGGCGGCGTTCCCCAGAGTTCTTCGACGTCGCCGAGGTGACGCAGCATGACGTAGCGGTAGTTCTGGGCCTCGGCCTTCGAGGTGTGCTCCGCGTAGGCGGCCCGAGCGCCCGCTTCGTCGCCGTCGTAGACGGTGGTCGGGACGGGCGGCACGCCCGTGTCGCCCGGATCCCGAACCTCACCGATCTGCACCGTCCACGATTCGTCAGCCATGGTGCCCAGGTTAGGACATGTCGTCGTCAGGGCTTGCGCCGCAACACCATCACGT
>JAQSXQ010000222.1 GCA_029256565.1 Mycobacterium sp. | reverse complement strand
AACTGGAGGCAGCACGGTGACGACGACGACGGAAGCACCCGCGACCACCACCGCCCAGAGCCTGGCGCTGACCGACCTGGTCAAGACCTACACCGCGCGTGGCCGGGAGAGCTTCGCTGCGGTCAAGGGCATCAACCTCGACATCGCGCCTGGCGAACTGGTTGCGCTGCTGGGTCCGTCGGGGTGCGGCAAGACCACGACGCTGCGCATGATCGCCGGGCTCGAGACGGTGACGAGCGGCTCGATCAAGATCGGTGACCGCGAGGTCTCGGAGCTGCCCGCCGCCAAGCGCGGCATCGGCGTCGGGTTCGAGAGCTATGCGCTCTACCCGCCACTGTCGGTGCGGGACAACCTGCTCTACGGGCTGAAGGCCCGCAAGGTCAAGGGCGCCGAGCAGATGGTCAGCTCCATCAGCGCGCGCCTCGAGATGGACGATCTACTCGAGCTTCGCCCCGCAGGCCTGTCCAGCGGTCAGAAGCAGCGCGTCGCGCTGGCACGTGCCCTGGTCCGCAATCCGCCGGTGCTGCTCCTCGACGAGCCGCTCAGCCACCTCGACGCCGCGGCACGCCAGCGGGTACGCCGCGAGCTGAAGATCCTGCAGCGCGAATTCGGTTACACCACGATCGTCGTCACCCACGATCAGGTCGAGGCGTTGTCGCTCGCCGACCGCCTCGCGGTGATGGACGCGGGCGTCGTGCAGCAGTTCGGCACCCCGGACGAGGTGTTCGACGATCCGGCCAATCTGTTCGTCGCGCAGTTCGTCGGCGAGCCGGCCATCAACGTCGTCCGCGGCGTGGCGAGGACCTCGGACGGCACCACTCGCGTCGAGATCGGCACGCGCGCAGGCTATCTCGACACAACGGCGACGGACGTGCCCGACGGCACGAACGTCACCGTCGGCGTCAGGCCGCAGGACTGCGTGTTGAGCACCGACGGCGCGGGTTCCGGTGGCATCTCGGTCACGGTCGCCTACTTCGAGCACCTCCTCGAGTTCGGCCTCGCCACCACGACGGTGGCAGGCATGGAGGAGGGCATCGTCGTGCAGACCCCCGCGCAGGACGCCTTCGAGCCGGAACAGCAGGTGGTCGTGACGGCGCCGCCGGAGCGCGTCTACCTGTTCGACGCCGACACGGGGCAGCGACTGCGATGACCAAGCTGTTCAACGATCCCGCCCGCTTCACCGAGGACATGCTCGTCGGGTTCCTCGACGCCAATGCCCGGTACGTCGTCGGCGTGCCCGGCGGCGTGGTGCGCGCCCAGCAGACGCGGCCGGGCAAGGTCGCGGTCGTGATCGGCGGGGGATCGGGCCACTACCCGGCCTTCTGCGGCACCGTCGGCCCGGGGTTCGCCGACGGCGCCGTCGTCGGCAACGTGTTCACATCGCCGTCGTCCGAGGACGCCGCCTCGGTGGCGAGGGCCGCGCACGGTGGCGCCGGGGTGCTGCTCACCACCGGCAACTACGCCGGTGACGTCATGAACTTCACCCTGGCGGTCACGCAGTTGCGCAGCGAGGGCATCGACGCCGAGTACTTCGCCGTCACCGATGACGTGGCCAGCGCACCCAAGGGTGAGGAAGCCAAACGCCGAGGCATCGCAGGCGATTTCACGGTGTTCAAGTGTGCGAGCGCCGCAGCCGAGGCGGGACTGGACCTGCCCGGCGTCGTCCGGGTGGCGGAGGCCGCCAATGCGGCGACCAGGACACTGGGCGTCGCGTTCGACGGCTGCACGCTGCCCGGTGCCGACCATCCGTTGTTCACGGTGCCCGAGGGTCAGATGGGCCTCGGACTCGGCATCCACGGCGAGCCGGGCGTGGCCGACGAGGACATGCCCACCGCCGAGCAGTTGGCACACACGCTGGTCGACGGTGTGCTCGGCGACTACACCGACGGCGACTCCAAGCGGATCGCAGTCATCCTGAACGGACTCGGACGCACCAAGTACGAGGAGCTGTTCGTGGTGTGGGGGACCGTCGCCGGACTGCTGCGCGACCGCGGGTACGAGATCGTCGAACCCGAGGTCGGCGAGTTGGTGACCAGCCTCGACATGGCGGGCTGCTCGCTGACGGTGATGTGGCTCGACGACGAACTCGAGCAGTACTGGACCGCACCGGCGGACAGCCCGGCGTACCGCAAGGGTGCGGCAGTGCCCACCGAGGGTCAGCAGCGGCTCGACCCGGTGGCCGACTCCGCTGCGCCGTCAGTGGATCTGGCCGCACTCGCCGACGACGACGGTCGCTCCGGCGGTCGGCTGGTGGCGCGTGCGCTCGGGGCGATGGCGGCGATGCTCGCCGACGCGGAGGATGAATTGGGCCGCATCGACGCGGTTGCCGGTGACGGCGACCACGGCCGCGGCATGGTCAAGGGATCGTCGGC
Source organism: Mycobacterium sp. (assembly GCA_029256565.1). Classification (GTDB taxonomy): domain Bacteria; phylum Actinomycetota; class Actinomycetes; order Mycobacteriales; family Mycobacteriaceae; genus Mycobacterium. Next base: position 2,567 of record JAQSXQ010000222.1, on the reverse strand, counting down.
GGCCTCGGCCGCCGCAGCAGCCGCCGCTGGGCAGGGCGCCGGTCAGGGCTCCGTACTCGCTGCCGCGGGCAGGGAGTGGGCGGCCAAGGCCGGTGGAACCTCGGGCGTGCTGTGGGGAGCGATGCTCGGTGCTCTCGGTGCCCGACTCGGTGACACCGGACGACCCGACGCAGCGACGGTGGCGGCAGGAATGCGCGACGGGTACGACGCGTTGGTGTCTCTCGGCGGTGCCGCACCCGGTGACAAGACGATGCTGGATGCACTGCTGCCGTTCGTCGAGGAGTTGGAACGGCGCGTGGCCGCCGGCGAGTCGTGGCAGGACGGGTGGCGCCGCGCCGCCGACGTCGCGACGACGGCCGCGCGGGACACCGCAGGCATGCGGCCGAAGGTGGGACGAGCCCGCCCGCTGGCCGAACGAAGCATCGGGACACCCGATGCGGGAGCGACCTCGCTGGCGATGTGCGCGCACACGGTGGTCGAGAGTATTGCGACGAGTACCAAGGGAGACAACTGATGAGTGACCAGGGTGGGCTGCGCATCGTCGTCGGTTCCGACGATGCGGGATCCCAGTACAAGGCGGCGCTCAAGAGCGACCTGGAGGCGGACTCGCGCGTCGCCGACGTGATCGACGTCGGCGTGACGGCCGATGAGGACACCGCCTACCCGCACGTCGCCGTCGCGGCGGCGAGACTGATCGCCGAGGGGAAGGCCGATCGCGCACTCCTGGTGTGCGGCACCGGCCTCGGCGTGGCCATCAGCGCGAACAAGGTGCCGGGCATCCGCGCCGTCACCGCACACGACAGTTACTCGGTCGAGCGGTCGGTGCTGTCGAACAATGCTCAGGTGCTGTGCTTCGGGCAGCGCGTCATCGGACTCGAGTTGGCGCGTCGGCTCGCTGGTGACTGGCTCGGCTACGAGTTCGATCCGCAGAGCGCGTCGGCCGAGAAGGTCGCTGCGATAGGCGGTTACGAGTCGGGCGGCTCGTCCTGCTAGGACAGTCCGGCCAGCTGTAGCGGGTTGGTGGTTGCCGCCGGGGGGATGCCGAAGTTCGGGGGAATGGCACCGGTCGCGGGCAACCCGGCGGGTAGTGCGGCGTTGCTCATGCCAAGCAGTTGCATCAGCGGTGCGACGTTGCCGCTGGCGAGTTGCGCCATGGCGTTGGGGCATTGGGATTGAATCACCATGCCCGCGACCGCACCTCCGACGGACGACACCAGCCCGCCGTTGCCGCCCGCTGCGAGTGCGTTCGACGCAAGGCCGCTGCCGGGCTGCACCAGCAGCGGGCAAATCGCCTGTCCCACTTGAGCTATGGTGCTGGTGATCAGGCCGTTGCCCGCGACGCCCGTACTGCCGAGCACGTCGGTGTACGAACCGCCCACCGGTTCGGCCTGGGCGGGCGAGGACCACGCGACGGCCGCGACCAGGATCGCGCCCGCTATGAGCACCGGACGCAGCACCGCGTCGACGGCGACGATGACCTTGGCGGTGGTGACGCCGACGCGCCGTCCTCCCCGGCGGTGCACGCTCAGAACGGCCATGTCAGCTCCTCGTCACGCTCAGGTCCCCGGCACTGGCCTTCGGCGGTGGGTAGCGCTGCCACATCAGCCACTGGTTTCACTTCGATAACGATGGACTACTCGTGTCACAGAATGGCCACGGTCGGATAAACGTTCGACTTTCTGCCGTTTCCTTAGCGTGCTCTCACAGTGTCGCGTGTGAAACTGCGCGGCCTTCACGGCCACCGAGCAAATGGGCTGTGCCCGAACTCAATCGGCCTTCGGCATCGGGATGCCCTCGCTGGCGGCGAACTGCGCGTCCTCCTGCGACGACAGACCGATCGACACGACCGAACGGTCGAACACGGCGTCGGTGAGGTAGGCCAGCGAGACCGCCCAGCGGTTGACGAACCTGGGAATCGCGTAGAGGTGATAGGCCCGGGTGACCACCTTGGCCGGGAAGCCGGACAGCGCGACGTTGAGGGGATTCGCTACCGCGTATCCCGGACCGAGATCAACTACCAGGCCCATGTTGCGATGCTTGTACAGCTTCTTGGTCCCGTAGCCGAGCGTGGCAGCCACGTTGCGCGCCAACGTCTTTCCCTGGCGGGTGGCGTGTTGTGCGGTGGGCGGGGTGATCTTGCCGGGCTGGGTGAGGTCCGGGACGGCCGCGGCGTCGCCCGCTGCGAAGACGTGGGGATGGCCAGCTACCGACAGATCCGCCTGGACCTTCAACCGGCCGCGCTCCATCTCCAGGCCGAGGTCGGCGATCAGTGGTGCTCCGGTGACGCCGGTGACCCACGCGACGGTGCGGGTGTCGATGCGCGAGTCGTCGGTGAGGATCACGTGATCGGCATGGACCTCCTTGAGCGTCATGCCGAGCCGGACGTCGATGCCGCGCTCCTGCAGCACACGCATCGCCGCGGCGCCGAGTCGATCGCCGACCTCCGGCATCACCTGCTCGGCCATGTCGAGCAGGACGAAGCGCACGGCCGTGCGGTCGAAGCCCATCTGGTCGGCGGCCGCGTCGGCCAGTGCCCGCAGCTGCACGGCGAGTTCGGTGCCCGAGTA
>JAQSXQ010000221.1 GCA_029256565.1 Mycobacterium sp. | reverse complement strand
TCGAGATGCGCTGGGTTGTCGACGATCTCGCTGCGTGCGGTCCGCACGCCCGCGGCGTCCATCACGTCCTTGGCGAACGCCTTCGAGCCCTCGATCCGCGCCGCGTCCCTGGTGGGCCCGAAGCAGGCGATGCCGGCGGCGCGCACCGCGTCGGCCACGCCGAGCACCAGGGGGACCTCGGGGCCGACGACCACGAGGTCGGCGCCCACCTTGCGGACGAGTCCGACCACCGCCTCACCGGAGGTGATGTCGACGTCGTACTGGTCGGCGACGATCTCGGTGCCGGCATTGCCCGGTGCGACCGAGAGTCCCGTCACCTCCGGGTCGCGCCGCAGCGCAAGCAGCAAGGCGTGTTCGCGGGCACCAGATCCGATGACGAGGACGTGCACGGTTGACAACCCTAGACCCTCGCGCCTGGGCATACACTTGACGATGCGGTGTATGGTCGACGACAAGAGTGCCGCACGTCACACGAAGCGGTGTATGGTCGACGGCAATAGTGCCGCACGTCACACGAAGGACTTCGATCATGACGACCACGCAGAACGCCTGCCCCTTCATTCCAGACGGGTATGACTTCACCGACCCCGACGTCCTCCTCAAGGGCATCCCGGTGACCGAGTTCGCCGAACTGCGCAAGACCGCGCCGGTCTGGTGGAACGCCCAGACCGAGTCGATCTTCGACGACGGCGGTTACTGGGTGATCAGCAAGCACGAGGACATCAAGTCGATCTCCAAGAACGGCGACCTCTGGTCGACCAACCGCAAGGGCGCGGTGATGCGGCTGCCGGAGGGCGTGACCAGCGAGCAACTCGACCTGACCAAGGCGCTGCTGATCAACCACGACGCACCCGAGCACACCCGTCTGCGCAAGATCGTGTCCCGGTTGTTCACCCCCCGCGCGGTGAAGGCGCTCGAGGAGAAGCTCGCCGTGGCCGCCCGCGAGATCGTCGCGGCCGCCGCCGAGAAGGGCAGCGGCGACTTCGTCGGCGACGTTGCCACCAAGCTGCCGCTGCAGGCCATCGCCGACCTGATCGGCGTGCCCGAGGGGGACCGGGAGCGGCTGTTCCACTGGACCAACAGCATCATGAACACCGACGATCCGGACTTCGACTCCGATCCGACGACCGCCAACGCCGAACTGATGGGTTACGCCTACACGATGGCCGAGGAGCGGCGTCGCTGTCCGGCCGACGACATCGTCACCCGCCTCATCCAGGCCGACGTGGACGGCGAATCGCTCGGCGACGTCGAGTTCGCGTTCTTCGTGATCCTGCTCGCCGTCGCGGGCAACGAGACCACCCGCAACGCGATGACCCACGGCATGAACGCGTTCTTCGACAACCCCGACCAGTGGGAGCTGTTCAAGCGCGAACGGCCGGATACCGCCGTCGACGAGATCATCCGGTGGGCCACCCCGGTGCACTGCTTCCAGCGCACCGCCACGGCCGACGTCGAACTCAGCGGAGTGACGGTCCGGGCCGGTCAGCGCGTGGGCTTGTTCTACAGCTCGGCCAACTTCGACGAAGACGTGTTCGACCGGCCCTTCGAGTTCGACGTCACCCGCAACCCCAACCCGCACCTCGCGTTCGGCGGCAACGGGGCGCACTACTGCATCGGCGCCAACCTCGCCCGCATGGAGATCAAGCTGATCTTCGACGAGATCGCCGCTCAGATTCCCGACATCTCGAAACTCGCTGAGCCACAGCGGCTGCGGTCCGGGTGGATCAACGGCGTCAAGGAGTTGCCCGTCTCCTACGGGGGCTGATCAGGCCTTACGGGTACCATTCGCCCGTGCGAACCCACGGCTGGTCGGGATCTGCCCCGGCAAGCGACGACGAGGCCGTCGCTCGGATCCTCGCGGCCGCCGGCAAGGCGATCGACGAGCGCGGCGCCGAGATCTCCATCGCCGACGTGGCCCGCACGCTCGGCGTCACCCGCCAGACGGTGTACCGCTACTTCCCCAGTACCGACGCGCTCCTCGTGGCCGCAGCGGTGCACGCCGCCGACGACTTCCTCGAACGGGTCGCCGACCACGTCCGCGGCATCAACGACCCCGTCGACGCGGTGACCGAGGCCGTCGCCACCGCGCTCGAGTGGCTGCCCAAGGACAAGCACATCGGGCTCTTGGTGGCGCCTGGCCGACCGAACGCACACACCGAGTCGGTGACCTCCGACGTGGCGTTGCAGTTCGCGAACGCCATGGTTCGCCGCTTCGACGTCGACTGGGCCGCACACGGTTTCACCGATGCCGAACTCGACGAACTGGCCGAGCACCTGCTGCGGATCATCCAGTCGTTCGTGATCGACCCGGGCCGACCGCCGCGCACCGGTCAGGTGCTGCGCGACTACCTGCGTCGGTGGGTGGCCGGGGCCATCGTCCCGCCCGCTACACCACGGTGAGCGGCAGCGACTTGCGGTCCTCGAACACCCAGCTCGCGCCGCCGCTGAACTTGGTGACCGCGACCTCGCCCAGCTCCTTCGCGGGAGTGTCGGTCTCGACGAAGCGCACCGTCCAATCCGACTGCGTGCCGGTCAGTTCCGCCCGCAGGTGAGGGTCGACCGCCGCGGCGATCGCCTGCAGCGGCTTGTCGGCGACGGGTGAGCACAGCGAGATCCAGGAGCCGTCCTCGTAGGCCGGGGACTTCCGCACGTGCAGCGAGTCCGCGGCGACGTCGGCCGACACGTAGGCCGCAGGGTTGAGCAGCGGGTGCAGCTCGAGCACCCGCAGCGCACCCTTGACCCCACCCGGCAGTCCGAGGGCGCGATGGATGCGCTCGGCGGCGACGCCGGCGATGCCGATCAGCTGCTTGTAACGGATCGACTCCTCCAGTGCGGCATCACTTCCGGCGCGCTTGCGCACCGCCAGGCTGAACGACAGCACCAGCAGGTGCATCTGGAGGCACACCTCGTCGGCGATGCGTACCAGCGCCGAGTGCGAGAACGCACCGAAGTCGACGTCGGCCAGCAGCTCGCCGGAGTAGTCGGCCGCCCCCTCGTCGTTCGGATCGATCGGATCGAGTTCGCAGGCGTGTGCATGGCTGGCTGCGACGACGTCCATCGCCGGAATGAACGGCACTTCCGGGTACGACTCGTCGATGATGACCGTCCAGGCGCAGTGCGGCGTCCGGCCGGACGGCACGCGGGGTGGCCGGTGGATCGGACGGACCTGGGCCTTCCGGTTGGTGGCCAGCGCCGTGGCGTCGAACGTCGGGTCCTCGATGTCGTGGCACATGCCGTGCACGTAGTCCTCGCCCATCGGCTCCACGTCGAGCAGAGCCCCGCAGTGGTCGAGGTGGAACTCCCCGTGCCACCTGTCGTGCACGGTGTAGCGGAAGTCCATGAACTGCGGCGGCGCCCCGATGTCGAGCTGCAGACCCTTGAACAGCGTGAAGATGTCGACGCCCTCGTACTTGAGCGCCTTCTGCATCCGCCTCGTGTACAGCGGACTGGACGCGGCCCACTCCTCGATGGCGATCTGCAGCATCTCGTCGCGGCCCCACGCGCTGATGCAGTGCGCCATGCCGGAGCGGTCGATCAGCTGACCGATCAGCAGCAGCTCGGGTACCAGGGTGGCCAGTTCCTCGCGCGACAGCGCGGCGTACCTACTCGTCATCGATCTTGCTTCCCGAGTGCATCTTCAACGCGGCGTTGACGTTCGCCCGCTTGTCCTCCGCCGAGCCCTCGCCTGCGGCCTTCTCGGCATCCTTCTTGCGCTTGGCCGCAACCTTGGTCACCACGCCGTCGAGTTTCGAGCCCAACGGGAAGCCGAGGTAGTGGGTCAGGAAGATCGCCATCTCCTTGAGTTCCTCGACGGTGAGTTCCTCGTTGTGCAGCGCGGCGTTGACCTGAATCTCGGCCAAATCCGGAATGCCCAGGGCCGTCACGCACGTGAGCGTCATCATCCGCTTCTCGCGCATCGACAGCCCCGGCCTGGTCCAGATGGTGCCGAACAGATGGTCGGCCGTCAGCGCGAAGTAGTCGCCGGGCATGTCCGGCATGTCCCAGCCGTAGACCTCGTTCATCTTCTCGAGGCCCTTCTTGCGAAGCTCGTCCATCGCTACCCCTCATCCTCGTGCGCGGAAGTCGTATGCGGCACGCCGAGTCCAGCGGCCAGGTTCTGCAGTGCGATCTCGGCCAGCGGCAGGTCGACCCCGGTGGCCTCGCCGAGTCCGAGCGCCAACTTCAGGTCCTTCTCGGCCAGACCGCGGGTGTGGACGAACATGTCGTAGACGAAGTGATCGGGCCCAAGGGGTTTGGTGTCGTCGCGAACCATGATCGCGCCGGGCCCACCGCTCTGGGCGTCACTGTGCCTGACCACCCGACCGAGCTTCTGCAGGTCGATGCCCGCCGCTTCGGCCAGCTTGGACGCCTCGCACGCGGCCGCGAAGCCGATGAAGGTCAGCATGTTGCGGGCGAGCTTCATCCGGGTCCCCGCACCCGGCTCCCCAGCGCGGACCACCATCGAGGCCCACTGCTTGAACACCGGCTTGACGAGGTCGTAGGCCTCGTCGTCGGCACCGACCATGACCGCGAGTTCGCCCTTGTCCGCCGCGCCGGCGCCACCGCTGACCGGCGCATCGACGATGTGGATGCCCTTGGGTCGCAACGCCTCGGCCAACTCACCGGCGGTGCCGGGCTCGATCGTGGAGTGGATCGCGATGACGGTCCCGGGCTGCGCATGTGCCGCAAGCTGGTCGACGACGTCGCGCACCTGCTGGTCGGTGAGCACGGTGACGCTGATGACGTCGGCCTTGGCGACGTCGGCGACGCTGTCGGCGAGGGAGGCCCCCAGCTCGGCCAGCGGCGTCATCGCCTCGGTGCGCACGTCGAACACCGTCAGTCCGCCCGGCCATCCGACGAGGCGCTTGGCCATCGGCGCCCCCTGGTTGCCCAAGCCGATGTACCCCAGCTTCAGCTCGGCGCTCATCTGATGATCTGTCCGCCGTCGACGTTGAAGATCTGACCGGTGACCCACTTGGCCTGATCCGACAGCAGGAACAGGCACATGCCGGTCAGGTCGTCGACCTCGCCCATGCGCGACAGGGGAATTCCCTTCACGATGTCGGCGACCATCTCCTGCGGCGTGGTGGTCCGGTTGGCCTCGGTGTCGATGGGCCCCGGCGCGATCGCGTTCACGCGGATGTTCTGCCCGCCCAACTCGGTGGCGAGCTGCTGGGTCAGACCGTTGATGCCGACCTTGGCCAGTCCGTAGAAGTTCGAGTACAGCCACGCCGCCGTGGACGACTGGTTGACGATCGCCCCGCCGCCGCGCTTGGCCATCTTGCGGTACACCGCGCGCGTGCACACCAGCGCGCCGTCCATGTTCACGCTCATGAACTTCTTGTAGTAGTCCCAGTCGACGGTGATCAGGAAGTCGAGCTTCATCCCGCCGAAGATCGCCGCGTTGTTCACCAGGTAGTCGATGCCGCCG
>JAQSXQ010000220.1 GCA_029256565.1 Mycobacterium sp. | reverse complement strand
CCGTTCGACTTCCTGGTGGACATCGCAGCCGAACTGCCCATGCAGATGATCTGCATCCTGCTCGGAGTGCCGGAGTCCGAACGGCATTGGCTGTTCCACGCGATCGAGCCGCAATTCGACCTCGGGCGCACCGCCAGCGAGGACGCCAGCGCCCGGATGTACGCCTACGGTCAGTCGCTGATCGCCCAGAAGCGCGCGGCGCCGACCGACGACATGCTGTCGGTGGTGGCGAACGCGCTGTCCGACTCCGGTGATCCGGCGCTCACCGAGTTGGAGCTGTACCTGTTCTTCAGCCTGCTGTTCTCCGCGGGCGCCGAGACGACGCGCAACGCCGTCGCCGGTGGGCTGCTTGCGCTGCTGGAGCACCCGTCGCAGCTGTCGCTGCTGCATTCGTCGTTGGACTCGCTGCCCGTCGCGGTCGAGGAGATGGTGCGGTGGACGTCGCCGTCGCCATCCAAGCGCCGCACCGCCACGCGCACCTGCACGCTGGGCGGCTGCGAGATCGCGGCCGGGCAGAAGGTGCAGATCTGGGAGGGGTCGGCCAACCGCGACGCCTCGGTGTTCGCCGACGCCGACTCGTTCGACGTCACCCGTACGCCCAACCCGCACCTCGGTTTCGGCCAAGGCGTGCACTACTGCCTGGGGGCGAACCTCGCGCGGCTCGAGCTGCGCGTGCTCTTCGAGGAGCTGCTGACCCGCTTCTCGTCGGCCCGGCTGGTCAAGCCGGTCGAGTGGACGCGCAGCAATCGGCACACCGGCCTGCGGCACATGGTGGTCGCCCTCACGTGATTTGTGCACCCGCAGGCGCGCCCACCGCGCCTCAGCGTGCACAAATCGCCCGTTCGACCTCCATCAGGACCCGCTCCGGGTACTCGACGAGATCCAGCCACGTGAATCGCAGCACCTGGTACCCCGCCAGCGCGATCGCGTTCTGCTTGCTCCGATCGCGCTGAAAGACGTCGGCGTCGGTGTGGAACGCGAAGCCGTCGATCTCGATGGCGACCTTGGCCTCGCGGAAGACGACGTCGACCTCGTAGCCGGCTATGCGCTGATTGGTCCGCCACCCGGTGATGCCCGCCGCGCGCAGCAGACGTCCCATCACCCGCTCGGCTTCCGAGCGTGCGCCGTCCTCGGCTGCCTGCAGGAGTCGTCGTGCCGCCGGCGACCCGTGCCGGCCCTTGTTCCGCAGATGCGCCGTCCACAGGGCTCCCAGTTGCGTGTGGCGTTGCAGCGCCTGGTCCATGAGCTGGGCTCCGCCACCTCGCCTGACTGCTGCCTCTACGACGGTGAGCGGTAGGACGGTCACGCGAAGACCGTTGCGTTCGGTGACGTCGGCAGGCGCCAGATCGCGGCGACGCAGACGCGTGCCCGAGCGCCTCGTGTGGTTGCTGACCCGCGGCACGGTGACCTCGACGACGTCGGGCGCGAACCTCGTGAGGTGCAACCACCACGCGGCAGCGAGTCCACTCGCCACGGCCCGGTCGCCGTTACCCCATACCGCGGCACGAATCCTCGCTGCGTCGGTGAACGGACGGTCGTCGACGAAGTACACGCCCAGAGAGCATCGCCGCCAGTGCCCGGACTTGACGAGGCGATTCACCGCATACCGACTGAGTCCGCAGGATCGGGCCTGCCCAAGCGTGATGACGCCGTCGTGGTCGCGGAGGAAGTCGTCGAGCACACTTCAACAGACGTGACGGAGGCCTCCCCGGTTCCATCCCCAGCGATTCGTGCACGTTGAGGCGCGCCTGCCGCAACGGAGCGTGCACAAATCGCGCGGTTACTTGGGGCGGCGGGCGAGGCCGGCGCTGCGCAACTCGAGGTCCGCGAGGCCACGGATCGCGATCGCATCGTCGCGCCGCCACGCTCCCACCGGGTCGATGCTCACGGCCGCGAGCTTGCCCAGCGGGCGATTGGCCAGCGCGCGCAACGCCAGCAGCTGCTCGCCCGCGGGGGTGGCGGCCAGGGTCAGCGACGTCCACTTGCGCCGGGCGAACCGCACTCGCAGGAACAGCCACGGCATCGCGATGAACAGGATCGGCGGCGCGGCGACGGCGAGGCCCAGCACGACCGCCAGCCAGGTCGCGGTCGTGTCGAGGTTGGCCCCGGCGCCTGCGATGCCCAGCGCGGCCTCGCTGGCTGCGCGCAGCGGCTCGGCCAGGGCGTCGCCCACCAGCGGGAAGTCGTCGGCGTTGTCACCGGCGTCGTTCAGGTTGCCCGCGACGCCGTTGGCGCCCTCGTTCACCTGCCTGCCGACCTCGGCGATCGTCGCGACGGCGGAGTGCACCGCCAGCCCGATCGACACCCAGATGGCGCTCCACAGCAGCACCACGATGTCGCTGACCAGCTGGCGGGCGAGACGGACCGGGGTGGTCGCGTACGGCACATAGCGAGAACTCATGCCCTGATCCCAACAGATAGTGTTGCCGAATGCGCCCAGCTCTGAGCGACTACCAATTTCTGGCCAGCGGGAAGGTGCGCGAGCTGTACCGCATCGACGCCGACCACCTGCTGTTCGTGGCGAGCGATCGCATCTCCGCCTACGACTTCGTGCTCGAGAGTCAGATCCCCGACAAGGGCCGGATCCTGACCGCGATGAGCGTCTTCTTCTTCGACTACCTGCAGGCGCCCAACCACCTCGCGGGTCCGCCGGACGACGAGCGCATCCCCGCCGAGGTGCTCGGGCGCGCGCTCGTGGTGCGCGAGCTGGAGATGATGCCCGTCGAGTGCGTGGCCCGCGGCTACCTCACCGGCTCGGGCATCATCGACTACCGCGCGACCGGCGAGGTGTGCGGCATCCCGCTGCCGGCCGGGCTGACCGAGGCCAGCAAGTTCGACCAGCCGCTGTTCACGCCCGCGACCAAGGCCGACCTCGGCGACCACGACGAGAACATCAGCTTCGAGAAGGTCGTGGACCTGGTGGGCGCCGACCGGGCCGCGCAACTGCGCGACGCCACGCTGAGCATCTACTCCCAAGCCGCCGACCATGCGTTGAGCAAGGGAATCATCATCGCGGACACCAAGTTCGAGTTCGGCGTCAACGCTAAAGGCGAACTCGTCCTGGCCGACGAGGTCTTCACGCCCGACTCGTCGCGGTACTGGCGGGCTGACGCCTACGCCGAGGGCGAGGTGCAGGAGAGCTTCGACAAGCAGTTCGTGCGCAACTGGCTCACCGGCCCCGAGTCGGGCTGGGACCGACACGGCGACGTGCCTCCGCCACCGCTGCCACCCGACGTCGTCGACGCGACGCGGGCACGATACATCGAGGCCTACGAGCGCATTTCGGGATTGAAGTTCGACGACTGGTTGGGAGCCAAGTGACCGAATCGCAGGTGGGTTCACAGCCGCCGATCGCCAAGCGCGTCGAGCACCGCCGCGAACACCACGGTGACGTCTTCGTCGACCAGTACGAGTGGCTGCGCGAGAAGACCAATCCCGACGTCATCTCCTACCTCGAGGCGGAGAACGTCTACACCGAGGAGCAGACGGCCGTCCTGGAGCCGCTGCGCCAGCGGATCTTCGACGAGATCAAGGCGCGCACCAAGGAGACCGACCTGTCGGTGCCGACCCGCCGCGGTGACTGGTGGTACTACGGCCGCAGCTTCGAGGGCAAGCAGTACGGCGTCCAATGCCGTTGTCCAGTCGCCGATCCCGACGACTGGACCCCACCCGTCCTCGACGAGGACACCGAGGTGCCTGGCGAACAGGTGCTGCTCGACGAGAACGTCGAAGCCGAAGGGCACGACTTCTTCTCGCTCGGCGCGGCGTCGGTGACGCTGGACGGTCACACGCTGGCGTACTCGGTGGACGTCAAGGGCGACGAGCGGTACACGCTGCGCTTCCGCGATCTGCGTACGGGCCAGACGTACGACGACGTGATCGAGGGCATCGGGGCAGGCGCCACCTGGGCTGCCGACAACCGCACCGTCTACTACGTCACCGTCGACGAGGCGTGGCGGCCCGACACCGTGTGGCGGCACCGCCTGGGCGCAGGACAGCCGGGGGAGAAGGTTCATCACGAGCCCGACGAACGGTTCTGGATCGGCGTCGGGCGGTCCCGCAGCGACAAGTACCTGTTCATCGCGGCGGGCAGTTCGATCACCACCGAGATGCTGTATGCCGACGCAACCGATCCCGAGGCGACGTTCACGTCGATCCTGCCGCGCCGGGAGGGCGTCGAGTACTCGGTGGAACACGCGGTCGTCGGCGGCGAGGATCGCTTCCTGATCCTGCACAACGACGGCGCCGAGAACTTCACGCTGGTCGAGGCGCCCGTCAGCGATCCGACGGCGTTCCGCACGCTGATCGAGCACCGCGACGACGTCAGGCTCGACGGCGTCGACGCGTTCGCCACGCAGCTGGTGGTCAGTTACCGCAGCGAGGCACTGCCGCGAATTCAGTTGTGGCCCATCAGTGCTGAGGGCGGCTACGGCCAAGCCGAGGACATCACCTTCGACACGGAGCTGACGTCGTCGGGTCTGGCAGGCAACCCCAACTGGTCGGCGCCGCGGTTGCGCGTGGCCACGACGTCGTTCGTGGTGCCGCTGCGCATCTACGACATCGACCTCGCGACCGGTGAGCGCATCCTGTTGCGCGAGCAGCCGGTGCTTGGCGACTACCGGCCGCAGGAGTACGTCGAGCGGCGCGACTGGGCGGTCGCCGAGGACGGTGCCCGCGTCCCGGTGTCGATCATTCACCGTGCGGGGGTTCAGTTCCCGGCTCCCGCGCTGATCTACGGCTACGGCGCCTACGAGTCGTGCGAGGATCCGCGATTCTCCATCGTACGAGCAGGGCAAGCTGCTGAACAAGAAGAACACGTTCACCGACTTCATCGCCGTCGCACGGCATCTCGTCGACACCGACGTCACGCGGGCGGAGAATCTGGTGGCACTCGGCGGAAGCGCCGGCGGTCTGCTGATGGGCGCGGTGGCGAACATGGCACCGGACGCGTTCGCGGGCATCCTGGCGCAGGTCCCGTTCGTCGACGCGCTCACCACGATTCTGGATCCGTCGCTGCCCCTTACGGTCACGGAGTGGGACGAGTGGGGCAACCCGCTCGCCGACGCGGACGTTTACGAGTACATGAAGTCCTACTCGCCGTACGAGAACGTCGAGCCCAAGAGCTATCCGGCGATCCTGGCGATGACCTCGCTCAACGACACTCGGGTCTACTACGTCGAACCGGCCAAGTGGGTTGCCGCGCTGCGGCATGCGAACGTCGACTCCGTGCTGCTGAAGACGGAGATGTCGGCGGGCCACGGCGGCATC
>JAQSXQ010000003.1 GCA_029256565.1 Mycobacterium sp. | reverse complement strand
CGTCGTACCCCCAACGGGATTCGAACCCGTGCTACCGCCGTGAAAGGGCGGCGTCCTAGGCCGCTAAACGATGGGGGCCAAAGCCGAATCTCTTCGGGGTACTCCCGGCGCCGGAACGCTGGGAGCTTCGATAGCTTAGGGGATCGACACCCAAATCCTCAAACGAGGGTGGCCCAGTATCCTGACTTCCGCGCCCCTATAGCTCAGTTGGTAGAGCTACGGACTTTTAATCCGCAGGTCCCAGGTTCGAGCCCTGGTGGGGGCACCTCGCCGAAATTCGCTCAATCGTCGTCGCCCTTGGGCTTCTTCGGCTTGTCGTTTCCGTTCCCCTCGCGCCCGCGCCCCTCGGTCGGAATCGGCGCCGGCGCGAGCGACGACGTCGTCAGCGGCGTCGTGGTGGTCGTCGTCGTACTCGACGTGGTGGTGGTCGGCGTCGTGGTCGCGGCAGGGCTCGGGGTGGCGGGCGATGACCGCGTCGCCTCGACGATCACGAACACCAGCGCCAGCAGCACGGCAGCAGCGGCGGCCACGCCGGCCAGCACGCGCCGCCTGCGGTCCGGTGGCGGCGGTGGCAGTACGGCGCCGGTCGTCATCGGCAGCGGCGGGGCGGTCATCACGCGCGTGGCCGGCCGTACCGAGAGCAGCGCGGCCCGCATCTCCGCCGCGCTCGAGAATCGGTGCGACGGATCGGGCGCCATCGCGCGCTCGATGACCGTGGCCAGTCCGGCGTCGACGTCAGGCCGCACCGTCTGCAGCGGGACCACGTCGTGCGCGGCGATCGCCCGCACCAGGGCAGCCGGCTCGCTCTGCGGGAACGGCATGACGCCGGTCAGCGCCTCGTAACCCATGGCGCCGACGGCATAGAGGTCGTCGGCGGGCGTGGCGGGCCTGCCTGCGATCCGCTCGGGGCTCAGATATGCCATGGTGCCGAAGATCTGGCCGGCGCGGGTCAGGCTGGTGCCGCCCGACTTCGCGATGCCGAAGTCGGCGAGCTTGGCCTGGCCCGTCTCGGCGAACAGCACGTTGGCGGGTTTCACGTCGCGGTGCAGGATGCCTGCCGCATGCGCCGCACCCAAGCCCGCGAGGACGTCGGCCAGCACGCTGCGTACCCGCGGCACGGGCAACGGCCCCCTGGCGATCTCGTCGGCCAGCGACGCCCCGGGCAGTTGCTCCATGACCAGGAAGGGCACCCCGTGCGGTGGTTGTTCGCCGCTGTCGTGCACGACGACGATGTTGGGGTGGGCCAGTCCGGCGGCTGCCCTCGCCTCGAACTCGAAGCGCGTCCGGGAGTCCGGGTCGCCTAGCAGCGAGGGGTGCAGCAGCTTGACGGCCACGGGCCGGTTGAGCCGGACGTCCCAGGCCGAGTGCACCTCGGCCATGCCGCCACGGCCGAGGACGCCGCGCAGTTCGTACCGTCCCCCGATGAGTTCAGGGCTCGTCATCGGCTACACGGTAGCGGCAGACGCGACGGGCCCTTCCGTCAGACGTTCGGGCAGTAGTGCATCGGGTTGCCGCGCTCCTCGAGCGGCGGCAAATTGCGCGCCGGGGTTTCCGGGGGCGGCGCATCAGCCGGGAGGCGCCCGTTGGCGCGGTCCCAGCCCGCGCGCGCACGCGGATGCATGCGGACCCGCTCGGGCAGTAGCGCGAACACCCGGCCCACCGCGTTGCCGAGGCGGCGGTGCAGCCACTCGTCGCGCGCGGTCCACTCGTAGCCCATCAGCTCGCGCACGGGCGGGTCGTAGAGCCCGACGGTGAACCAGACGAAGAACCGCGCGACCAGCGGCCGCTGCAGCTTCCACATCCAGTCGGGCAGCTTGTCCGCGAACGGCGGCTTGGGCAACTCGCTGAGGTCGAGGACCGCCCGCGCCGCGTAGTTGTTCTCCAAGACGTTGCGGCACATGTGATCCCAGTAGACCTGAAACTCCTCCCAGGTCTCCGGGACCGGCCGCGTGCTCATGCCGTACATGGCGTACCAGGTCTTGTGCTCCTCGAACAGCTGCCGCTTCTGTGCCTCGGTGAGGCCGCCGCAGAAGCGTTCGGCGACGATCAGCGTGCCGACGAAGAACGTCGAGTGCGCCCAGTAGAAGACGTCCGGGTTCAGTGCGTGATAGCGCCGCCCCTGGGCGTCGACGCCCTTGATGTCGACGTGATAGTCGCGGACCTCGGCACCGGTGCGCGGCGACCGGTCGCCGTCGAAGACCACGCCGCCGATCGGATACAGCGACCGCAGCAGACGCTGCCAGCGCTCGATGAAGAACGTGGAGTGCTCCTCGACGGCTGCGCCGAGCTGGGGGTGCATGTTCTGCATCGAGCCGGCCCACGGACCCTGCAGCAGGCCCCGCCAGTCGCCGAAGTACTTCCACGTCAGCGAGTCGGGTCCCAGCGGTGCCGGCGGGGCGTCGTACCCACCCGGGGCGACGGGGCAACCGACGGCGAGGTCGGCTGCGCTGGTGACCGGGCACGACGGGGACGTATCTTGTGTCACTGGCGGCATCTCCTGGAACTCAGACGGACACTCTGACTACAAGCGTTGTCATCCACGAGCTTAGGAGGGATGTGACGTCCGGTCAACGGCGTAGCCAATGGTCTGGTGTACCCCTACGGGACCGCCAGGCGCTGCGTCGCGACAAACTCGTGGCGGCAGGCGTCGCGCTACTCGGCGGCGCGGCCGGTCCCGCACTGACCGTCCGGGCGGTCTGCAAGGAAGCCGGCCTGACCGAGCGCTACTTCTACGAGAGCTTCGGCGACCGCGACGAATTCGTCCGCGCGGTCTACGACGACGTGTGCAGCACGGCCATGTCGGCCCTCACGTCGTCGACCACGCCGCGCGACGCCGTCGAACGGTTCGTGACGCTGATGGTCGACGATCCGGCGCGCGGCCGCGTCCTGCTGATCGCACCCGAGCGCGAACCCGTGCTCGCGCGATCCGGCGCGGAGTGGATGCCGACGTTCATCGATCTACTGCAGCACAAGCTGACCCGCATCACCGACCCGGGAATTCAGGCCATGGTCGCGACCGGCCTGGTGGGCGCCCTGACGGCGCTCTTCACCGCCTACCTCAACGGCAGGCTTTCGACGACCCGGGAGCAGTTCATCGACTACTGCGTCGACATGCTGCTCAGCCGGGCGTCGAGCGCCTAGAGGGTCAGCCCTCGGGAAGCGAGATGGTTGCGCCGGGCGTCTCGCCTGCCGCCGCCAACTCGTCTTCCTCGTTCTGCGCTGCCTCGGCCTCCAATTCGGCGGCCCTGGTCTCGCGACCCACGGCGCTCGCCATCGAGTTACCGGGCGAGGTCGCGGACGCCACGCCAGCGTTGCAGTTCAAGTAGAACTGCACGGTGTCGTCGACGGTCGCACCGTCGATCGCGCTGGTGAACGGCGCGTCCTGCGAACGCACGACGAGGCATTCGTCTTCACTGACCTTGTCACCCACGCGGCTAGCCACGACGACCGACAGACCCTCGTCGCTCGCTGCGGACGACGCGTCGGCGTAGGACTGACCCGCGTAGTCGTCGGCGGCTGCGACACCGGTGCCGAGCACCGCCGAGATCGCGAACGCGCTAATCGCGCCCGAACCAATAACGATGAGCTTCTTCACGTGTGCCCTATCTGCAGTCGAAAACTTGCCCGCCCGCGGGGATAGTACCTCCGCCGAGACGGGTGCGCACGACCAGTCGACAACTGAGGAATAGGGCCCTCAGCAGCGTTTACCCGAGGGTTACTCGCCGGCCACCTGAGCATCTTCGCCAGCGAGTTCTGCCGCCTCGGCCTGCTGCTGCGCGGCCGCCTGCTGAGCCTCGCGCTGCTCCTTTGCTGCGAGGTCGGCCTCGTACATCTTCCGGCCGGTGGGACTCTGCAGGGAGTAGCCCGGCCACAGCGCGGTTCCGTACTTTGCGTAGCAATTGAGGTTGACGTTCATGACGCCACCCTTGGACTCACCGAAGCCGTCGATGCTCGAGGCCGGCGTGGCGCTCGTCACGATGCACTCGTTCCAGTCCTTGCGGTCTCCGACCGTGGTCGCGACCTGAGCGCTCATGCCCTGCTGGCTCAGCGCGGCCTTGGCGTCGGCAAACGTCTGACCGACGACGGCATCGTCAGCACTGGCCACACCAGCGCCCAGCAACCCCACAGAAATGGCCGCCGCCGCGAAGGCGCCGGTACCGAGGACCAAGAGATTCTTCACGTCGGTCGGGACCTTTCGTCACGCCTGGGCCGGCGGGGGTTTTGCTGGACGGGGTTCGTCTGCCACGGATCGTACCGCCCACGGCGAGGTTTGGGTGTCAGCCGTGCAACACCCGTCACACTCGGGTCACGGCGCTTGAATGTCACCGGGGTACACAGATATATTGAGTGCAACCCCCAGGTACAGATAACTGCGAGGTTCATCCCCCGCGACGCGAGGAGTACATAGGCATATGTCGAAGGATCTGACCGACCTGCACCTGCTGCGCGAACTGGAACCGGTCGTCGAGAAGAACATCAACCGGCACCTGTCCATGCGCAAGGACTGGAATCCGCACGACTACATCCCGTGGTCCGACGGCAAGAACTTCTACGCACTCGGTGGCGAGGAGTGGAGCCCCGAGCAGTCGAAGCTGTCCGACATCGCCCAGACCGCCATGGTGCAGAACCTCCTCACCGAGGACAACCTGCCGTCGTACCACCGCGAGATCGCGATGAACTTCAGCATGGACGGCCCCTGGGGCTGGTGGGTCAACCGCTGGACCGCCGAGGAGAACCGGCACGGCATCGCCCTGCGCGACTACCTCATCGTCACCCGCGCGATCGACCCGGTCGAACTCGAGACCATCCGGCTCGAGCAGGTCACCCGTGGCTTCAGCCCCGGCCAGCACGGCCAGGGCGACATGTTCGCCGAGAGCCTGTTCGACTCCGTCATCTACGTGACGTTCCAGGAACTCGCCACCCGCGTCTCGCACCGCAACACCGGCAAGGCGTGCAACGAGACCGTCGCCGACCAACTGCTGGCGCGCGTCTCCGCCGACGAGAACCTGCACATGATCTTCTACCGCGACGTCTCGGCCGCCGGTCTCGACATCGCACCCAACCAGGCGATGAAGTCGCTGCACCGGGTGCTGCGCAACTTCAAGATGCCCGGGTACACCGTGCCGGAGTTCCGGCGCCGCGCCGTCACCATCGCCGTCGGCGGTGTGTACGACCCGCGGATCCACCTCGACGACGTCGTGATGCCCGTCCTGAAGAAGTGGCGCATCTTCGAGCGCGAGGACTTCACCGGCGAGGCCGCCGAGATGCGTGACGACCTCGGCGTGCTGATCGACGAACTCAAGGATGCCTGCGAGAAGTTCGAGACGGCCAAGCAGCGCCGCCTCGAGCGCGAGCGTCAGGTCGCCGAGAAGAAGGCCCGCAAGAACCTCCTGGTGGGATCATCGTCCTCGTAAGCCCCCTCCCAGACACGGCCACTGGGCCTTCTGCTCTTCGCGCGCGCGGCTCATCGACGCACCGATCCCTGAAGATCGGGCCGTTCGCCTTGCGCAGCCCCGTCGTGCTGGCGCCGATGGCCGGCGTCACGAACGTCGCGTTCCGCACCCTGTGCCGCGAACTCGAACTGGCCCGCGAAGGCACCGTCAGCGGCCTGTACGTGTGCGAGATGGTGACGGCCCGCGCGCTCGTCGAGCGTCATCCGGTCACGATGCACATGACGACGTTCGCCCCGGACGAGTCACCGCGCTCGCTGCAGCTCTACAGCGTCGACCCGGTGAACACCTATGCGGCGGCGAAGATGATCGCCGACGAGGGGCTCGCCGACCACATCGACATGAACTTCGGCTGCCCGGTGCCCAAGGTCACCCGCAGGGGCGGCGGCGCGGCGCTGCCGTACAAGCGCAAGCTGTTCGGCGAAATCGTCGCCGCGGCAGTACGTGCCACCGAGGGCACCGACATCCCCGTCACCGTGAAGTTCCGCATCGGCATCGACGACGCGCACCACACCCATCTCGACGCGGGCCGGATCGCCGCCGAGGAAGGTGCGGCCGCGGTCGCACTGCACGCCCGCACGGCCGCGCAGCGCTACTCGGGTACGGCCGACTGGACGCAGATCGCCGAACTCAAGCAGCACGTCACCTCGATACCCGTGCTGGGCAACGGCGACATCTTCGACGCCGGCGACGCGCTCGCGATGATGGACGCCACCGGATGCGACGGCGTGGTCATCGGTCGCGGCTGCCTCGGCAGGCCGTGGCTGTTCGCCGAGCTGTCCGCGGTGTTCGCCGGGCGGCCGATCAAGACGCCGCCCACACTTGGCGAGGTCAGCCGGATCATCCGCCGCCACGGCGAACTCCTCACCGACCACTTCGGCGAGGACAAGGCAATGCGCGACATCCGCAAGCACGTCGCGTGGTACCTGCACGGGTTCCCTGCCGGCGCAGACCTGCGTCGCGGGTTGGCCCTGGTCAAGACGCTGTCCGAACTCGACGACCTGTTGGCCCAGCTCGACCCGAGCGTTCCGTTCCCCCGTGCGGCCGAGGGGCCACGCGGTCGGCAGGGGTCCGCTGCGTCGGTGTCACTGCCCGATGGCTGGCTCGACGATCCGGACGACTGCACGGTGCCGACCGCGGCCGACGTCATGCATTCCGGCGGCTAGCGAGACGCCTCGCGAGACTTCGCCGAGACCGCACCGACGCCGCACTGTCACGTCCGCTGGCTGGCCCGTTCTCAGGATGTCTCAGTACGATGGGAGTCCATCGTGAACGGCTCCAACTAGCGGAGCCGTCGTCGTGCTGCTACAAGACTAGTGAGCACGAAACTTAGAACGTCTCGACAGAGGCGAGTACGAGCGCTCGAGGTGAACGAGCGTCGATCAGAGTCGGAGGCCACCGGGACATGAGTGACGGCGACAACGCCACTCCCGGCCGTCCGCGTCCTGACGGGTCGAGCGACGACAATCAATGGCTTACCCGATCGACCCGTCCGACGCCAGGCGCCGCGCCGTGGGAGCGAGGCCCGAGTCCCGTGTCACGGCCGAGCGAGCCCGACGAGGAACCCGATGCGGGTGAGCCCGATCCTCCCGCAGGCAACCACACCGACGGCGTCGTCACCGTCGCCGATCTGATCGCCAAGATCAGCGGCACCTCTCCCCCGGCCAAGCGCGAGGAGCGCCGCCGGCGCCGCGCCCGCGAGGACCCCGAACCGGAGCCCGATCCCGAGGACGGACCGGCACTCGAATCCGAGCCCGAACCCGAGCCGGAACCCGATCCCGAACCGGCGCCCGTGTTTGGCTTCGGCGCCTTCGAGGCCGATCCGAAGACCGACATCCTTCCCGCCTACCCCTCGCACGCCTCCGAACTCCCGGTGCTGACCGGCAAGTCCAAGCCTGCGGCTGCGCCCGAACGCATCGGCGAGACCCGCGTCATCCCTGCCGTGCGGGATCGTCGGCGGCGACGGTCGGCCATGGTCGTCGGACGCGTCGCAGCGGCTCTGATCGCCGTGTTCGCACTCGCGCTCACCGGATCCGCGTGGCAGTGGCAGTCGATGAAGAACCGCAGCCTCAACAAGGTATCGGCGCTCGACCCCACCTCGCGCGACATCCTCGATCCGAATGCACAGTTCGGCGACGAGAACTTCCTGATCGTCGGAACCGACACCCGCCTCGGCGTCAACAGCGAGCTGGGCGCGGGGACCACCGACGACGCCGACGGCGCGCGATCCGACACGATCATGATGGTCAACATCCCCGCGGACCGGAAACGCGTCGTCGCGGTGTCCTTCCCGCGCGACCTCGCGATCACGCCGCAGGAGTGCGAGCCGTGGAATCCCGAGACCCGCGCCTACGGGCCGATCACGGACGAAGAGTCCCCGATGTACGGCATGGAAGAGGTCTACACGGAGACCAAGCTCAACTCGGCATACGCCGTCGGTGGGCCGAAGTGTCTGGTCAAGGTCATCCAGAAGCTGTCGGGCCTGTCGATCAACCGCTTCATGGCCGTCGACTTCGCCGGCTTCTCGAAGATGGTCGACGCGCTCGGCGGCGTCGAGGTCTGCAGCACCACCCCGCTTGAGGACTACGAACTCGGCACGGTCCTACCCACCGCCGGCCGCCAGATGGTCGACGGCCACACCGCCCTGCAGTACGTGCGCGCCCGGCAGGTCACCACCGAGACCAACGGCGACTACGGCCGGATCAAGCGCCAGCAGCTGTTCCTGTCGTCGCTGCTGCGCTCGCTGATCTCCAAGGACACGTTCTTCTCGCTGAGCAAGCTCAACAACGTCGTCAACATGTTCATCGCGGACAGCTACGTCGACAACATCGACACCAAGGACCTGGTGGACCTCGGGCAGTCGGTGCAGGGCGTGAACGCGGGGCGGATCACGTTCGTGACGGTGCCCACCGTCGGCTATGCCGACGAGTACGGCAATGAGACACCTCGCATGGACGACATGCGCGCGCTGTTCGACGCGATCATCAACGACGATCCGCTGCCCGAGGAGAAGCCCGCCGACGACGCCCCGCCGTCGGAGACGCAGAGCAGCACCCAACCCGAGCCCGAGAGTGCCGACGAGATGGTCGAGGCCGTCGCCACCGATCCCACGGCGATCACGGTGCGGGTGTCCAACTCCACCGGCGAGGACGGGCTGGCCACGACGGCAGCGACCGAGCTGCAGAACCACGGGTTCAACACCGTCGAACCGGACGACTACCCGGGTCCGCTCGACAACACCACCGTGTTCTTCTCGGCAGGCAACGAAGAAGCCGCGGCCACGGTCGCGTCGTCGTTCTCCAGTCCCACCATCGAGCGCGTCTCGGGCATGGGCAGTGAGATCCGCGTGGTCTTGGGATCGGACTTCGCCTCGGTGGCGCCGCCCACCCCGAGCGGCCTGCCGGTGCAGGTGCGGGTCCTCAAGGACTCGAGCACTGAGCCCACCCACCTCCCCGAGGACCTGACGGTCACCAACGCCGCCGACACCACCTGCGAGTGACGAAGCGCGGGGACGCCATTCACCGCACGTTCACCTGCGGCGTCGTGACGTTTCACCAGTTCGGAACGTAGGCTGGCCTCCATGCGTACCGCGTACCACGAGCAATTGGCTGCCCTGTCCGAACAGCTCGGCGAGATGTGTGGCCTTGCCGGTGCCGCCATGGAGCGTTCGACCCAGGCCCTGCTACAGGCCGACCTGGCGCTGGCCGAACAGGTCATCACCGACCACGATCAGATCAGCGTGCTGAGCGTCAGTGCCGAGGAGTCCGCGTTCGTGCTCCTTGCCCTGCAGGCGCCGGTTGCCGGAGATCTCCGCTCGATCGTCAGCGCGATCCAGATCGTCGCCGACCTCGACCGCATGGGAGCGCTCGCGCTGCACGTCGCCAAGATCGCCCGCCGCCGCCACCCGCAGCACGCGCTGCCGGAGGAGGTCAACGGCTACTTCGCCGAGATGGGCCGGGTCGCAGTCGAACTGAGCAACAGCGCCCAAGAGGTTCTGCTCACCCGCGACCCGGAGAAGGCCGCCCGCATCCGCGAGGAGGACGATGCGATGGACGACCTGCACCGTCACCTCTTCAACGTGCTGATGGACCGCGAGTGGAAGCACGGCGTGACCGCAGCAGTCGACGTGACGTTGCTGAGCCGCTTCTACGAGCGGTTCGCGGATCACGCCGTCGAGGTCGCCCGTCGGGTCATCTTCCAGGTGACCGGGCAGTTCCCGTCGGAAGAGGAAGTTCCGACGCCGCTCTAGGGCACCAGCCTGACGCCCACCTTGCGGGCCGCCGCGAGGTCGCGGAGCACCTTGGCGATCACCTCGAGTTCGGCATTCTCGTACCGTCGCAGGAAGTCGCCGACGCCGTCGGCCATCTCCGCGTGCATGGCGGCGTGCGCTGCCACCACCAACTCGCCGTCGTCCGACAGCGCGAGTTCGATTTCCTTGCGGTTGCCCGGGATCGGCGTGCGCACCACCAGCCCTGCCTCGACGAGCCGTTGCACGTGCTTGGACACCGTGCCCTTGAGTTGGCCCGAGCGTGCGGCCAGCCCCACTACGCCGGTCGCGCCGTCTGCGAGGTGTGCCAGCAGGTGCATGGCCAGGGTGGGTAGCGAGCGCAACGCCCCCTCGAGGCGGGGCGGGCAGCGCTCGACCAGGTAGGCCCGTTCGGCGTCGCCGTCCTCGTCCGTCTCGAGCTTGTCCTTGACCGCGATCAGCAGCTCGTTGACGTCCGCCACCAGCGCCGACTTGGTTTTCATGGAAACCATCTTGCCAGTCCACCGTGGCCCCCGTACATTGTTTCCATAGAAACCGTCCTTACGGAAACAATGGAGGCGCTCGTGTTCGCAGCAGTCGTCGAGGAGTGGGGCGCGACCCCGGTGTATGCCGAGGTCGCCGACCCCGAGGAACGCGACGGCGCCGTCGTCGCGACCGTCGAGGCATCCGCACTGACCAATCTCACGCGCGCCCTGGTCTCCGGGACGCATTACGCCAGCAAGCAGGTTCCCCTCCCTGCGGTTCCGGGCTTCGACGGCGTCGCCCGCCTCGCCGACGGCCGCCGGGTGTACGCGACCTCCCTGGCGCCCCACGGGATGATGGCCGAGCGGACGCTCGTCGGCACCGCCGGTCTCGTCGACCTACCCGACGGCGTCGACTCGGTGACCGCCGCGGCCGTGCCCAACCCGGGCATCTCGGCATGGACGGCACTCTCCTACGCCGCCAACGTGCAGCCGGGTGACCACGTGCTGATCCTCGGCGCCACCGGCGTCACCGGCTCGATGGCGGCGCAACTGGCCAAGAACGTGTTCGGCGCCGGTCGCGTGGTCGTCGCCGGCCGCGACTCAGCCCGCCTGGACTGGCTGCGTAGCGCCGGCGCGGACGACGTGATCGCCATGCGCGACGAGGACCTCGCCGCGCGCGTCGGTGCGTTGCACGCCGAGCGGCCGTTCGACGCCGTGCTCGACTATCTGTGGGGCCAGCCCGCGGCCACCACGCTCACCGCGCTGGCCGACAGCCACCCCGCAGCCCATTACCACGCCACGCGTTTCGTCCAGATCGGTTCCATCGCAGGCGATCCGATCGAGCTGCCCTCGGGCATCCTCCGCGGAACCGGCATCGTCCTGTCGGGCGTCGGGCTCGGCAGCGTGCCGCCCGAGGTGATGGCGAACGCCCGCACCGAGGCGCTGCCCCGCATCTTCGACATGGTCGCCTCTGGGGAACTGCGCCTCGAGACCGCCACGCGCGCACTGCGCGACGTCGAACAGGCGTGGACGACGGCCGAGCCCTCGGGAACCCGCGTCGTCCTGGTCCCCTGAGCCGGCTCTAGCCGAAGCGGCCCGAAATGTAGTCCTCGGTCGCCTTCTGCGTCGGGTTGGAGAAGATCTTCTCCGTGTCGTCGATCTCGACCAGCTGGCCGGGCTTGCCCGTCGCCTCGAGGTTGAAGAACGCGGTCTGATCGCTGACGCGCGCGGCCTGCTGCATGTTGTGCGTGACGATCACGATCGTGAAGTCCTGCTTCAACTCCGAGATCAGGTCCTCGATGGCCAGCGTGGAGATCGGGTCGAGCGCCGAGCACGGCTCGTCCATCAGCAGCACGTCGGGCTGCACGGCGATCGCACGCGCGATGCACAGGCGCTGCTGCTGACCACCGGAGAGGCCGCCGCCCGGCTTCTCCAGCCGGTCCTTGACCTCGTTCCAGAGGTTGGCGCCCTTGAGCGAGCGCTCGGCGACCTCGTCGAGCGCCTTGCCACGCACGCCCTGCAGCTTCAGTCCGGCCACCACGTTGTCGCGAATCGACATGGTGGGGAACGGGTTCGGGCGCTGGAACACCATGCCGATGGTCTTGCGGACGCCGACCGGGTCGACGCCGGCGCCGTAGATGTCCTCGCCGTCGAGCAGCACGGAGCCCTCGACGCGAGCGCCGGGAATCACCTCGTGCATGCGGTTGAGCGTCCGCAGCACGGTCGACTTGCCGCAGCCCGACGGGCCGATGAACGCGGTGACGCTGCGCGGCTGCACCGACAGCGCGACGTTGGACACGGCGTGGAACGCGCCGTAGTAGATGTTGACGTCTTTGAGATCGAGGCGCTTGGCCATGGCAGAACTCCTAAACCTTCTTGGGGGCAAAGATCTTGGCGACCAACCGGGCCGCGATGTTGAGGATGGCGATCAGCAGGATCAGCGTCAGGGCGGCGCCCCACAGCCTGTCGGTCGGCACCGGATTGGCACCCGCGCCTGCCGAGATCTGGTCGTACATCATGCCGGGCAGCGAGCCCATGAACCCGCCGAACATGTCGAAGTTCATCGCCTGGGCGTAGCCCACCAGGATGAGCAGCGGCGCCGTCTCGCCCATCACTCGGGCCAGCGCCAGCATGATGCCGGTGACGATGCCCGACAGCGCGGTCGGGATGACGATGCGAACGATCGTCTTCCACTTCGGCACGCCGAGTGCGTAACTCGCCTCGCGCAAGTCCATCGGGACGATGCGCAGCATCTCCTCGGTGGCACGCACGATCACCGGAATCATCAACAGCACCAGGGCCAGCGACACCGCGAACCCGGAGCGTTCGAAGCCCAGCGTGGCCACCCACAGCGCGTAGATGAACAGGGCCGCAACGATCGAGGGGACACCGGTGAGGATGTCGACCATGAAGGTCGTGATCTTGCCCAGCCGGGTGCCGCCGCCGTACTCGACCAGGTAGACCGCGACCATGATGCCGATCGGGATCGAGATGATCGAGCAGACGACGCCTTGCAGGAGCGTTCCCACCAGCGCGTGGTACACGCCGCCACCGGGCGAGAACGCGGTCATGCCGCCCTGGGAGTTCGTGAACCACTGCGGCTGCGACAAGGCCGAGATGCCCTTGGTGATGACCGAGTACAGCACCCACAGCAGGGGCACGAGTGCGATCAGCACCGACACCGAGACCAGCACGGTCGCAGCATTGTTGGTCAGCTTCCGGCGCGCACTGACGCCTTGGAAGGTCGGCTGCTTGACCGGACGGTCCAGCGTGGAGGTCATCGTGCACTCCTGTTCTTCGCGCGAGCGCTCATCACTTGGCCCCGCGCCCGGCGACTGCGGCACGCGCCGCCGAGTTCACCACGAACGTGAGGATGAACAGCACCAGGCCGGCGGCGATGTACGCGCCTGCCTTGTACTGGTCGTTGAACTCGCTTGCCGTGGCAGCGATCTTGCTGGCGAAGGTGTAACCGCCGTCGAACAGCGACCAGCCGAACGCGGTCTGGGTGCCGCGCAGGATGATCAGCAGTGCGATGGTCTCGCCGAGCGCGCGGCCCAGGCCGAGCATCGAGCCGCTGATGTAGCCGGAGAGACCGAACGGCAGCACCGTGGTGCGCACCACCTCCCAGCGCGTGGCGCCGAGTGCGAGTGCGGCCTCGATGATGCCGCGCGGCGTCTGCACGAACACCTCACGCGTCACCGCCGTGATGATCGGGAGGATCATCACCGCCAGCACGATGCCCGCGGTGAAGATCGTGCCGCCACCGGCCACCGACGCGGTGCCGGTCTTGAACAGGAACAGCCAGCCCAGGTTCTCGTTGAGGAACACCGCCACCGGCTTGAGCACCGGCGCCAGCACGTAGAGGCCCCACACGCCGTAGACGATCGAGGGCACCGCGGCCAGCAGGTCCACCATGTAGGCCAGCGGACCCGCGAGACGCTTCGGCGAGTACTGGGTGAGGAAGATGGCGATGCCGAGCGCGATCGGCATCGCGAGCACCAGCGCGAAGACCGACACGAACACCGTCACCTGGAGCAGGTCCAGGATGCCGAACGTCATCGCCGACGTGTCGGTGGTGATCCAGTTCCCGCCGTAGGTGAAGAAGTTCACCTCGTTGCGGGTGAGCGCCGGCACGGCCCGCATGAGCAGGAAGACACCGATCGCGCCGATGAGGACGACGATCAGGATGCCGGAGCCCTCGGCGAGACCGCGGAACACGCGGTCTCCCAAGCGGACCTTGCCGCCCTTGTTGGGGTTGGTGGAGATGGGGTCCGGTTCGGGGAAGGGCGCGGCAATGGCCTCACCCGACCCGGCACCCGTTGGATCTGGTGTCGTCACTGTCATCCCGTCGGTGACCCTATCGGTCATGTATTCCGGACCCCATCCTCACCGTTGTGGTGCTGGTGCGCTAGGTAGCGACTAAGCGATTGCGTTGATGGACGTGAGGAGGCGCTCCTTGAAGGCGTCCGGCAGCGCCACGTAGCCGGCAGGTCCCAGGTTCGCCTGACCCTCGTTGGCAGCCACGGTCAGGAACGACTTGACCGCCGCGGCGGTGTCGGCGTCGTAGCCCTTGCTGCAGACGATCTCGTAGGTGGCGAGCACCAGCGGGTAGGCGCCGGCGTCCTTGGTGCCGTAGATCGAGTTCAGGTCGAGCGTGAGGTCGTTGCCCTCCGCGGCGAACTTGGCCGAGTCGATCGCCTTCTTGGTGGTCTCGTCGGTCAACTCGACGGCGCCTGCGCCGTTGTCGATCTGGGCCATCGGCAGGTTGGCCTGCTGGGCGAAGCCCTTCTCGACGTAGCCGATGGCACCCGGGGTGGCCTGCACGGCCTGCACGACGCCCGACGACTTCTGCGCGCCTTCGCCCGCGCCGCCCTGGAACTCGCTGCCCGCGCCCTTGGTCCAGGCCTGCGGCGCTGCTGCGCCCAGGTACTTCTGGAAGTTGTCGGTGGTGCCCGACGAATCCGAGCGGTAGACCGGCGTGATGTTGGTGTCCGGCAGGGTGGCGTCGGAGTTCAGCGCGGCGATGGCCGGGTCGTTCCACTTGGTGATCTGGCCCTGGAAGATCTTCGACAGCACGTCGCCGTTGACGACCAGCTTGTCGACGCCCTCGATGTTGTAGGCCATGGCGACCGGGCCGAAGACCAGCGGCAGGTTCCACGCCGGGTTGCCACCGCAGCGCTCGGCGGCGGCTGCGATCTGCTCGTCCTTCAGCGCGGAATCCGAACCGGCGAAGTCGACCTGCTTGGCGATGAACTGCTCGCGGCCCGCGCCCGAACCGGTCGGGTTGTACGAGAGGTTCTTGCCGGAGCAGACCTGCTGCCAGACCTTGTTGAACTCGGCGACGGCGTTCTGCTGCGCGGTCGAACCCTCGGCGGTCAGGGAGGCCTTGCCGCCACAGTCGGCCGACGACGAGGAGCTGCCCGAGGCGCTCGACGACGACGTGCCCGCGTTGTTGTCGCTGCCGCAGGCGGTCAGCAGGAGGGCGGAGGCGGCGGTCATGGAAAGCGCCGTGCCGACACCCTTGCCGATGCGATTGAGCTTCACTGATCCCACTTTCGATTGACGGCTTCAGACTCTCCGGCAACGTATGCGTCCGTCATGGACGGTTTGGGGATGGCAGGTGAACGAGCGGTGAACAGCCTCAGCGATTTCACAGCTAGGCGGCTAACTGGTGGTGTACGCCACGTCCGCGCTCGACACCGAGAAAGCGAGCCGTTCATACGTCTTCACGGCCTGCGAGTTATTTGCCTCGACGTAGAGCATGACGGTCGCCGAGGGCCCCAGTCGGTCACGCAGATGGTGTAGGCCGACGAGCGTCAACGTCGCTCCGAGACCACGGCCCTGCGCGGCGGGATCGACGCCGACGACGTACACCTCGCCGAGATCAGATCCGTGGACCTTCGTCCAGTGGAACCCCAGCAGCGCGCGGGTGTGCTCGTCGAACGCGAGGAACAGACCCTCGGCGTCGAACCACTCCTCGCCGCGGCGCTCCTCGATGTCGGCCTCGGTCCAGCCGCCCTGCTCGGGGTGCCACGAGAACGCAGCGTTGTTGACCCGGAGCAGTTCGGCGTCGTCGCTCGGCCCGGCGTAGGTGCGCAACTGGATCCCGGGGGCGACCGTCACCTCCGGTAGGTCGGCGAGCGGGCGGCGCATCTGCCAGAGTTCGCGGACGTTCGTCAGTCCCAACGCCGTCGCCACAGCTCTGGCGGGTTCCAGGTTCCCGTGGGCCCAGATGCGTGCGCCGTCGCCGCCTTCGGCGAGCCCGGCGCGGATCAGTTCCGAGCCGAAGCCGCGGCGCCGGGCGGCCGGGTGCACGACCGCTTCGGCCATCGCGGGTGCGTCCGCGGAGCCCGGCGTCAGGTTCAGGTAGCCGACGACGTCGTCCGACTCCAGGTCGGAGTCGTCGAGCGCCAGCAGGTGCCTGGTGCGGTCGTGCGGGAGTTCGCGCAGTACGCCGTCACCGACCGGCGCAACGCCGTCGGCCGCGGTCGCGGCGTCGATCATGGTGCGGATGGTGCGCTGTTCGGCGTCCGACAGCGTGTGACGCCAGGCGATCACTGCGCGCGGAGCGGGTCGCCGAACGCGTCGGGGACGGCGTCCGGGGTGTCGTAGTCCTCGTCGAGGTCGTCGGTGACGTCGGTGCCTGCGGCGGGCGATCGGCCGCGCGCCGGTCGCACGGCCTTGTATCCGACGTTGCGCACGGTGCCGATCAGCGCCTCGTACTCGGGGCCGAGCTTGGCCCGCAGCCGTCGCACGTGGACGTCGACCGTGCGGGTGCCGCCGAAGAAGTCGTAACCCCACACCTCCTGCAACAGCTGCGCGCGGGTGAAGACCCGGCCTGCATGCTGAGCGAGGTACTTGAGCAGTTCGAATTCCTTGTAGGTCAGGTCGAGGGGACGGCCACGCAGCCGGGCCGTGTAGGTGCCCTCGTCGATGACGAGTTCTCCGAGGCTGACCTTGCCGACGCTCTCCTGGTCGGCTCCGCCGCCCCGCCTACCGACCAGCAGGCGCAGCCGGGCGTCGATCTCCGCGGGGCCGGTGCTGGGCAGCAGGATCTCGTCGAGGCCCCATTCGGTGTTGACGGCGACCAGTCCGCCCTCGTTGACCACGGCGACGACGGGCACCGAGGTACCCGTGGTGCCCAGCAGCCTGCACAACCCGCGGGCAGCGGCCAGGTCGGTGCGCGCGTCGACGATCGCCACGTCGGCGTTCCCGGCCTCCAGTAGCGAGGAGACCTCGGTGGGCGCCGAACGCACGGTGTGCGCCAACAACGCCAGTGACGGCAGGACCGACTCGGGTTGCGGGTCGACGGTCAGTAGTAATAAGTCCAACGGGTCCTCCATCATGCCTCCGGCACCGTCGCGAGCCCGTCGACGGCGCCAACGACACCGACGAAGCCCGGTCACAGCCCAGATTCATGGCTGACACGTGGCCGTTACCGGCCAGCGATCGTCCAACGATAGCGTGCCACCTGCGAATTAGCCGCGCTGAGAGATGTGAGCTGTACCCGATGGGCCAGAATGTCGGAGTGCGCAGGCTGCTGATCGGGCTCGTCGCGGCTCTGACGTCGCTCGTGGTGGCGGCCGTTGGCGTGGACTTCGGCACCGCCATCTACGCCGAATACCGGTGGGCCCGCAGCCTCCGCACGGCCAACGACCTCGGCTTCGACCCCTGGGTCGGCGTCCTGGGCTTTCCGTTCGTCACCCAGGCTCTCGACCACGAGTACGGGGAGGTCGAGGTTCGCGCAGGCGGCGTGGATCATCCGGTCGTGGGCAAGGCATCGCTCGAGACGACGCTGCACGACGTCGACCTCGCGAAGTCCTCCTGGCTCATCGGACCGGAGGCGACGCTGCCGATCGGCAAGATCGAGAGCCGGATCATCGTGGACTCGACCCACCTCGGCCGGTACATGGGCATCAAGGACCTGCTCGTCGAGGCGCCGACGCGCGAGACCAACGACTCCACCGGCGGGACGACGGAGTCGGGGATCTCCGACAGCCGCGGGCTGGTGTTCACCGGTACGCCGACTGCCAGTGGTTTCGAAGAGAAGGTGAGCATCTCGGTCGACCTCACGATGGTCGGCGAGAACCAGACCACGGTGCTGCTGACACCTACCGGAGTGCTGACCGGTCCCGGCACCGCGGACGAAGAGGTGCCCGACGACGAGCTGGCGGCCGTGCTCGCCGCGTTCAGTGCATCGATACCCGGGTTGAAGCTGCCCTTCGGCATCGCGCCGACCAGCGGCGGGGCCAGGGGTTCGGACATCATCGTTGAGGGCATCGCCGAGGGAGTAACCGTGACTCTGGACGGGTTTGATGCGCGATGAGCGCTAGCGCGAAGAGCAGAATGTTGCGATGAGTTCTTCGATGATCGTCGTGATCGCGGTGCTGATCGCCGCGGTCGGCGTCGCGCTGGTCGTCGGGCGGCTGGTGACGCTGCGCGCGGGCATGTTGCGCGACGCCGAGAAGGCCGCCGACGTCGACACCTCGGGCCTGGGGCTGTCGACCACCGGACCGACGGTGCTGCACTTCACGGCCACCTGGTGCGGACCCTGCGTCGCCGTGCGGCGAGTGGTGGAGCAGGTGTGCGCCGAGCTGCCTGCCGTCGCGCACGTCGAGATCGACATGGATGCCAATCCGGAGGCGGCGCGGCGCCTTTCGGTGATGTCGTTGCCGACCACGATCGTGTTCGGCGCCGACGGTCGCCCGCGTTTCCGCATGACCGGCGTGCCCAAGGCCGCTGACCTGCGGTCTGCGCTCGAACCACTGTTGGCCTGACGACTTCGTCATCGGTAGGCGATTGGGTAGTATGTCGGACGTGTCAGCCCGCCTGGAGCAGTTGCTCACCAAGCGCCGCGCAGTGGACCTGTGCCGCGTTGCGGGTTGTTGCTGTTGTTGTCGTAGCTGCTGAGTAGCCGCGCCGTTTAGAGCCGCACTCGGAGCAGACCCATGTGGTGTGCCCCCAGCCCTGTGACCACAGCATTTCAAGGAGCATCAACGTGCCGAACCAGAACATAGGTCAGGTCGACGTTCGTGGTCCCCGCTTCACCGCCTGGGTGACGACGGTCGTGCTCGTCGCGGCACTGTTCGCCTCCGTGGCGAGCTACGCCGCCGCGGCGGTCGTCCTCGCCGCACAGGCAGTCGTGTTCGCCATCGGGGCGATCGGCGGTCCTCGCCGCAATCCCTACGGTCGGGTGTTCGCCAGCTTCATCGCACCCCGCCTGCGGCCCGTCACCGAGACCGAGCCGGTGCCACCGCTCAAGTTCGCCCAGTCGGTGGGCTTGTTCTTCGCCGTGGTCGGCGCCGTCGCATTCGCCATCGGGTGGGGTCCCATGGGCCTCGCCGCGACGGCGTTCGCACTCGTCGCCGCGTTCCTCAACGCCGCCTTCGGCATCTGCCTCGGCTGCCAGCTGTATCCGCTCGTCGCACGCCTGCGCCGGGCACCCGCACCGTCGTCATAACCGCACATCCGAAAGGACCCTTCTTCATGGCACGTTCCGACGTCCTGGTCACCACCGAGTGGGCCGAGAACAACCTCGACGCCCCCAACACCGTCTTCGTCGAGGTCGACGAGGACACCACCGCCTACGAGGGCGGCCACATCGCCGGCGCCGTCCGGATCGACTGGAAGACCGAACTGCAGGATCCGGTGAAGCGTGACTTCGTCGATCAGCAGCAGTTCTCGAAGTTGCTGTCGGACAAGGGAATCGCCAACGACGACACCGTGATCCTCTACGGCGGCAACAACAACTGGTTCGCCGCCTACGCCTACTGGTACTTCAAGCTGTACGGCCACGAGAACGTCAAGCTGCTCGACGGCGGCCGCAAGAAGTGGGAACTCGACGGTCGCCCGCTGGTCACCGAGGTGCCCGACCGCACCGCCACGTCGTACTCGGCCAAGGCCCCCAACAACGACATCCGCGCGTTCCGCGACGAGGTCATCGCCGCGATCGGTGACAAGAACCTCGTCGACGTGCGCTCCCCCGACGAGTTCTCCGGCAAGATCCTCGCCCCGGCTCACCTCCCGCAGGAGCAGAGCCAGCGCGCCGGCCACATCCCCACCGCCATCAACGTGCCGTGGAGCAAGGCGGCCAACGAGGACGGCACCTTCAAGTCCGACGAGGACCTGGCGAAGCTCTACGCCGACGCCGGCCTCGACGGCGACAAGCTGACCATCGCCTACTGCCGCATCGGTGAGCGCTCGTCGCACACCTGGTTCGTGCTGCAGGAGCTGTTGGGACACAAGAACGTCAAGAACTACGACGGCAGTTGGACGGAATACGGTTCCCTCGTGGGAGCCCCGATCGAGTTGGGAAGCTGATATGTGCTCTGCACCGAAACAAGGACTGACGTTGCCCGCAGGCGTCGACCTCGAGAAGGAGACGGTGATCACCGGCCGTGTCGTCGACGGGTCGGGACAGACCGTCGGCGGTGCGTTCGTGCGCCTGCTCGACAGCAGTGACGAGTTCACCGCCGAGGTCGTGGCGTCGGCGACGGGTGACTTCCGGTTCTTCGCCGCACCCGGCACCTGGACGCTGCGCGCGCTGTCGAAGATCGGCAACGGTGACGCGACCGTCGCGCCGTCCGGCGCGGGGATCCACGAAGTCGACGTCAAGGTCGCCTGAGACTCGATGACGATGGCGGTGTCCCGGCGCGCCGGGGCACCGCCGCGAGAACTAGACTGAATCCGTGATTCTGTTCTTCGAGATCCTTCTCGTCGTGGTGAGCGTGATCATCGCGTGGTTCGCGATCTACGCGGTGTACCGCCTGATCACCGACGAGGCGTGACTTCCGACGACACGACGCCGGGCGCGGTGACGCCCGGGTCCGCCGATCGCGCCGTTGCCGCGGCCGCGGAGCGTGCCAGGGAGACGGCGTCGCGCAACGTTCCGGGCTTCGACGATCTGCCCGTACCCGCCGATACCGCCAACCTGCGTGAGGGCGTGTCGCTGAACGATGCCCTCCTCGCCCTGCTGCCGCTGGTCGGCGTCTGGCGTGGCACCGGCGAAGGGCGTGACGCCGACGGCGACTACCGCTTCGGTCAGCAGATCGTGGTGTCCCACGACGGTGGCGACTACCTCATCTGGGAAGCCCGGTCGTGGCGGCTGTCCGATGCCGATGACGGCGACGATGACGGCGCCGCGGTACCCGGTCTGCGCGAAACGGGCTACTGGCGCTTCGTGAACGACCCGGCCGACCCGTCGGAGACCACCGCGATCGAACTGCTGCTCGCGCACTCCACCGGTTTCGTCGAACTCTTCTACGGCACCCCGCTGAACCAGGCGTCGTGGGAGCTGGTGACCGATGCGCTGGCGCGCAGCAAGTCCGGCGTGCTGGTGGGTGGCGCCAAGCGGCTCTACGGCATCGTCGACGGCGGCGACCTCGCCTACGTCGAGGAGCGCGTCGACGCCGACGGCGGCCTCGTTCCGCACCTCTCGGCACGTCTGACGCGGTTCGTCGGTTGACGGGCCCGGCCCGACTGGGCGCGGCGCTGCTCGTGGTCGGCTTCCTGGCCGCATGCGGCTCCACGGACCAGCCGGCGGAACCGTCGGACCCAGTGCCGTCGAACACCGTGCCGTCGAGTGCCCCGGCCGCGTCCGGCCATGGCGCCTACGCCGAATGCCTCGCCGAGCACGGCGTCACCACTCCCCCGGCGGGTCCCGCCGCTCCCCCCGGCGTCGACCCGCAGACGTGGGCGCAGGCGCAGCAGGCGTGCGCGGACAGGGCGCCCGGCCCCGCGTCCTGATCAGGACATGATGCGCTGCAGGAACGGCGTCGAGTCGGGCAGCGAGGCGAGCACCGTCCCGCTGTGGTCCTGGTCGGGATAGACGTGCAATTCGACGGGTTGGCGGTTGGCGCGCATGGCCTCGTCGAGCCGCAGTGAGGACGACGGCGGCACGTCGCTGTCACGCAGCCCCACGCCGAGGAAGACCGGCCGGTCGTACCCGCTCGTCGGGATACCGAGGTAGTCGGTGAGCGCCGGCCCGGCACCGGGTACCGATGCGAGCGGCGCCACGAAGAACTCGTTCGGGCGGGTGTCGGTGAGCGCGGTCGCCAGTTCGGCGGCGCACGCCACCTCGGCATTCGCGACGACGTCTCTGCCCTCGGCGGACAGCACAGCGTCGACGTCGAGGTCGGGCCGCGCCTCCCGGAACGCAGCGAGGATGTAGGCCGAGTACGCGCTGGCGACCGAGCCGAGTTCGGGCGGCAGCACCATGTCTGGGCCCGCCTTGCCGACGATCTCGTCGATGAAGGCCGGTGTGCCGGTGGCGATGGCCCCGCGGTAGTCGAGTCCGCTGCCCGCGCTGAACTCGGTGGCGTAGCGCGCGGTGCCGACGGCGGCCGCACCGCCCTGGGACTGGCCGATGACCGCCCAGCGCGGCGACAGCGCGATGCCCGTCCGGTCGGCCAGCTGGTGGAACGCGATGACGGAGTCGACGATGCCGTGCGCCGTGGTGGCGGTGTCCAGGTAGCTCATCAGGCCCGGTGTGCCGAGGCCCGTGTAGTCGGAGGCGACCACCGCGTAGCCCTGCCCGAGCCAGTGGTCGAGGTAGCCGTCGTCGCGGTCGCTGCGCGGTAGCGCCGAGGGCGTGCAGTCGTCGCCGAGGCCGGTGGTTCCGTGCGCCCAGGCCACGGTCGGCCACCCACCCTCCGGCGGCGCTCCGGCGGGCAGGAACACCGCGGCCGTGCTCACTGCAGGCCGCTGGTGAGTGTTCGTCGTGGCGTACAGGATTCGTTGGGCGGAGCCGGCGCCGGGCAGCGACACGGCGGGATCCAGCGGTACCGATTCGATGAGGGTGCCCGGCGCGCCGATCGTGCCCGCGTAGTCGGTGGCGTCGAGCCCTGACCAGTCGGGGGTCGCCGCGTACGCCAGCGGCGTCGAGGGCGGGAGCAGGGCCAGCACGACGATGGCGATGGGCACGAGGGACAGTCGACGCATGCCGCCACGTTAGGCCGTGCGGGTGCCCCAGACATGGAGCGGCCCCCGAGCCGTACGTCCTCGGTGGACTACCGAGGGGCTCGGGGGCCGGGTGACCGCCGGGAATTCGCTAGCGCGCGCAGGTATGTCGATGCGCGTGAGCGACGATCACTCCCGGTGCTGCTAGCGGGCAGCCACCTCACATGTCCATATGTCACTCGAAATCTTGGACCACCTCCTCTCTTGTGTACGAGCGACCGTACTCCCGGATCTTGGGGTCGACAACCGGATTTCGCGCACAGCGATCAGGCCTGCTCGCCGACACCGAGATCGACCAGTTCAGCGACTTCCGCGGCCATCGGCGCATGCGGCAGCGCCACGCCGTCGAGGGTGTGCACGCGGGCCGCCAACGTCACACTCGACAACAACCAGAGGCCTTGCGCGACACCAAGATCAGTGACCCGGATGGCGGCTCGTTCGCACCCTTCCAGCACGTAGCCATCGGACCCCACCAGCACGACGTCGGACGCCCCGAGCCGCTCGGCTTCGCGCTGTGCGGCGGCGAACACGGCGTACGACTGCGACTTCACGCCGGCCAGCGACCACGGGCCGGCAGGACCCACGCCGGGCGAGCCGCGATCCAGCGTCACGGCGGACACGCCGTCGCGCCTGGCCGCCACGACGCGTTGCGGCACCGCCGACACGGTGACCATCGCCGTCGGTGACCCTCCCGTGCCGCGCCCGTAGAGCAGCCGCAGCACGGCCTCACCGCCCGACCACCGCGCGAGGGCCGTCGCGACAGCTGCCCGCCAGCCCGCCTCGTCGAGCGAGGGCAGGCCGATCGTCGCGGCGGAGGCGGCGAGCCGGACCAGGTGGGCGTCCAGCAGGCACGCGCGGCCGTCGCGCACCAGCAGGGTCTCGAACACGCCGTCGCCGCGCGCGATCATCGGGTCGTCGGCGCGCAGCACCGGCGTGTGCGGGTCGAGCACCCCGCCGGCGAGGTCGACGACGACCACGGCGGGAGTGCGGGGCGTCATGGGCCACGAGGGTAGCGATCGATGCTCGTAGAGTTGAGTCATGTCCGCAGTTCGCGCACCAGATTCCGGTCCCGACGCAGGCGCCGTGTGGCATTACGGCGACCCGCTCGGAGAGCAACGCTCCGCAGCGCACGGTCTCGTCGTGATCGACCGGTCGCACCGCGCGGTGCTCCAGGTGTCCGGCAAGGACCGGCTGACGTGGTTGCACACCATCTCCAGCCAGCACGTCAGCGGGCTCAGCGACGGCGTGGTGACGGAGAATTCGAGCCTCGACGGCCAGGGACGTGTGGAAGATCACTGGCTGCAGGTCGACCTCGACGGGGTCACGTTCATCGACACCGAGCGCGACCGCGGCGAGCCGCTGGTGACGTTCCTGCGCAAGATGATCTTCTGGGCCGACGTGGTGGTGGAGCCTGCGGATCTGGCGGTGCTCTCGCTGCTCGGACCCAAGGTCGACGGGCCGGAGGTGGTCCAAGCCCTCGGGCTCGCCGAACTGCCTGCGCCGTGGTCGGCGGTACCGCTGGCCGGGGGCGGCTTCGTTCGTCGTCTGGCTGCGGCCGAGGTCGACCTGGTGGTGCCGCGCGCCCACGCTGCCCAGTGGCGTGACCGGATGGTCGGCGCAGGCGCCCGACCAGCGGGCATGTGGGCCTACGAGGCCCACCGCGTGACGGCCCTGCAGCCCCGGCTGGGCGTCGACACCGACGAGCGCACCATCCCGCACGAGATCGGGTGGATCGGCGGCCCCGGCGAAGGTGCCGTCCATCTCGACAAGGGCTGCTACCGCGGCCAGGAGACCGTCGCGCGAGTGCACAACCTGGGCAAACCTCCCCGCATGCTGGTGCTGCTGCAGCTCGACGGCTCCTCGGACCGGCCGGCGCCGGGTGACCCGGTGCTGGCGGGCGGCCGGGCGGTCGGCCGGCTCGGCACCGTGGTCGACCACGTCGACGAGGGCCCCGTCGCACTCGCGCTGGTCAAGCGGGGCCTGCCGGTCGACACCGAGCTGACGACCGGCGGCGAGGTCTCGGTCGCCGCGGTGATTGATCCCGATTCGGTGCCGTCCAACGACCACGTCGGCGCGGGACGGCTCGCCGTGGAACGCCTGCGCGGCCGAACGCGTTGAAACCGGATGGCCCTACGGCGTTCGTGGGGCCGGGCCTGCCAGCACAGAACCAGCGGGCACGGTAAGGTGCTGTCAGGACGATAAACACACTCAGATCGGAGCCGCCTGATGATCAGGCCGCTCCGTTATTGCGCGAGGGGGTCCCTCATGGGCCGTGGCCGAGCAAAGGCAAAGCAGACAAAGGTCGCTCGTGAGCTGAAGTACAGCTCTCCGCAGACCGATCTCACCCAGCTACAGCGCGAGCTGTCGCACGCTCCCGACCACAACGG
>JAQSXQ010000219.1 GCA_029256565.1 Mycobacterium sp. | reverse complement strand
CGGCTGCTCAATCAGATCAAACCCACGCTGCCCGTGCTGCTTGCGAACCTGACCACGTTGGGGCAGGTCGGCGTCACCTATCACCCGTCGCTGGAACAGCTGTTGGTTCTGCTGCCCCCGACGATCGCCTCCACCCAGTCCTATGGCGCACCGAAGAACAACCCGGTGGGCATGTCATTGGGAGACTTCACGCTCACTGTCGGTGACCCGCCGGCGTGTACGGTCGGCTTCCTCCCGCCGAACATGTGGCGGTCACCGGAGGACACCACCGACATCGACACCCCCGACGGGCTGTACTGCAAGCTGCCCCAGGATTCTCCGATCGCCGTGCGCGGAGCTCGGAACTATCCGTGCATGGGTCAACCCGGCAAGCGCGCGCCGACCGTCGAGATCTGCAACAGCGACAAGCCCTTCGAGCCACTGGCGATGCGCCAACACGTCTTGGGCCCATACCCCATCGACCCCAACCTGATCGCCCAGGGCGTCCCGCCCGACGATCGGGCCGGCCCAGACTCCAACATCTACGGTCCCCTCGGCGGCACACCGCCACCGCCGCCGGCTCCGGCGCCGGCGCCCGAAGGCGCTGAAACCGGCGAGCCGACACCCGCGCAGGGCGGACCCGTCGCAGCACCAAGTGCACACAGCGAGAACGGATCTGAGGGACCGTCGGTGGCGGTCGCCACCTACGATCCGATGACCGGTCAGTACGCCACTCCTGACGGGCAGGTGTTCCGGCAGGCCGACCTGGCCGCACACCCGGGCCCGAGATCCTGGAAGGAATTGTTTCCTGCTTGATGCTGGTGGGCAAGTCGCGTCGCGGCATTGAGCGACGCCCCGCGGAGCGCCATCGGCGGGCGCAGCGGCGTCAGCCGATCTCGACCATCTTGAACGGCATGCTGATGAACAACACCTTGCTACTGCCACACGAGCCACTGATCCCCGTGGTCTGATCATCGCCCATCAGCGTCGTCGACGCCGGGTCCGAGGCGGTCCCATCGGGGGTGGCGGAGAAGAACCGGTATACCTGCAGACCTGCGGCGGCGGAGCCGTCGGGGCAGGGCTGCCAATCGTCGACGGTCCTCTTGACGTACCACACACCGCTCTTCTGATAGATCGGCGCAGTCCACCCCCAGTCGCTGTTGACGGTGCCAGTGCACTCACCCGGATAGCTGCACGTGGAGGTGACAGTCCAGACGCTGCGCACACTCACCTCGTCATGGAACACGTCGTTGCGCTTGGACCACTCGCCGTTGGACGTTGCGGTGTAGGTGCCGTTGAGCCCCCAGTCGCCGGGAGCCCCCGCGGCGGGAGCGGCATGGCCCGCCACACCCGATCCTGCGAGCGCGACGCTCACCACCAGCCTGATCGCCACACGCATGCGCTTGCTCCTTCGCTACTCGTCCACGCGGACGCAACCAACCTGCTGACGGTCCGTTCCGACCCCTACTGTCCGGCGTCCACCCGAGTTCGATGGGGAATCTCCCACCTGGTGGACGCCCAGATGGCGCAGCGCCTTCGTCGTGCCACAGTGACGCGGTGCGCTCACTTCTGGCAGTCCTGGCCGCACTCGTGATCGCCGCGACGTTCCCGCCGGCCGTCGTCGCCGCGCAACCCGCGGCCTGCGACGAGCCGTCATGCGTCCCAGGGATAACCGGCGGAGTGGTTCTCGGCGCCGGATGCCCGAACACCGCGTACTTCGTGTTCGGCACGACCTCCTGGGGGAGGCTGGTGTTCTGCGGTTCGCCGCGGCGCTATGCACCCCGGTACTTCCGTTCGCCGCCGATGGCCGGCATCAGGGACGAGAACAGTGATTGCGGCGGTCACCTGAATGACGTCGCGCAGGCACCCGACGGACTCTTCCTCAGTTGCGCAGCCTCCGATGGTGCTACCCGATGGGTGCGTGGTGACGCGTAATGCCCGACGCGCACGGGCAAGTGGCGCACCCGGCAGGGCACTCCGCGTAGTGGTGACGGCGGTCGTCGCGGCCACTGCGGCCGCGGCGCCCGTACACGCCGATTCGTTCGCACTGCACCGCATCACGTACATCGTCACCTCGGATGCCACGCTGGACGCCGACGTGTACTACCGCGACGTCGACCCACCCACCTGGGCCGACTACAGCCACAACCCCTATCAGTTCAACCCCAGGGACGAAGCCATCTTGGCGCCGGAGCGGCCTTGGGTGCGCGAGGTCACCCTCACCGATCCCGACAAGTGGGCGATGGTGGCGATCAGCCGTGCATCGTCGGCTTCGGACGGCACCATTCGATGCGCGCTGGCCGTCGACGGGGTCACCGTCGCCACCGCGGAAGGCACCGCTGGCGCCGTGTGCTCGTTGCGCAATTGGTGAACTTCGCCTACAGGCACGCTGCCCGTGGTCCGGTGGGCGGGACACGTCGGTGGATTCGAGAAACGACCGGGCTAGCGTCCCGCACAGTCGCCGGTGCGTCCGCTCGGCCCATGGCGGCTAGGAGATGAGGAGGTTGACGATGCCGACGACCAGCCAGTCGCGAACGTGTCGCGACGCCGAGGACCCCCTCGCGGAAGTGCCGCGCGCAGCCGACCCGGAATCGATCGACCACATCACCAGCCTGGTCGAACAAGCCGAAGCGGAAGCCGCAGAGGCCGATGCAGCGGCTACCGCGGCGCGCACGAGGCTCGCCGAGCTACGTACGGCGAGAATGACTGACAACGCCGAAGGGGCCGACCCGACAACCGGCGGCGAAGACGGGACTGACGCCGATTCGCCCGCATCGCCCGCGAGGCTCCGACGTTGGCGTCACCCGAGCGCAGCGACGATCCTCACTAGCACCGCGGTCGTCGCCGCCAGCGCGCTCCTGGCCGCCAGCGGCTACCTGTACTGGCAGCATCAGAACGTCGAACGCGAGGAACAGCGTCGCGCCGAATTCGCCGCCGCCGCCGGACAAGCCGTCGTCACGCTGATGTCCATCAACAGCAATACCGCTCAAGACGACGTCCAACGCATCATCGACAACTCCACCGGCGCGTTCCGCGACGACTTCCAACAGAGCGCCGAGGAATTCGTAGAGGTCGCCAAGGAATCGAAGGCGGTCACGAAGGCGACGGTCGTGGGTACGGCGGTGGACGCGATGACCGACGACTCGGCGGTGGTTCTGGTCACCGCCGCGACGACCATCACCAATTCCGCAGGGGCCAACGAGCAACCCAGAACGTGGCGCCTCAGCGTCGACGTCACGAACGACGCGGGCCACATCAAGATGTCGAAAGTGGACTTCGTTCCATGACAAGGGCTTCCGAGCACGACATCGATAGCGACGCACCTGCCGGCGATGAGATCGACCGCGTCGACCTCGACGCGCTCACACCGCCTTCGCCACCAAGCCGACTGAGCCGTGGCCTGCGGCACTGGCGGCGGATTGGTGCGGGTGCCGCGCTGATCGGATCCGCCGCACTGGCCGTGGGCCTGTACTTCGGCCCCCATCGAATCGATCAGAACGAGGCCGCGGCTCAAACTGCCGCGCTGACCGCGGCGTCAGAAGGTGCCGTCGCCTTGCTGACCTATGCGCCAGACACCGTGGAGCCCGACCTGGCTGCCGCGCAATCCCATCTCACGGGTGAATTCCTTACCTACTACAGCGACTTCGCCGAACAGATCGTAGCGCCCGCGGCCAAGGACGAGGCCGTACATGCCACCGCCACCGTCGTGCGCGCCGCCACCGCCGACGTCGATGGCAACCATGCGAAGGTGCTGGTCTTCCTCAACCAGTCAACGACCAGCAGGGACAATCCGACGGCCGCCCAAACAGCGAGCAGCGTGATGGTCGGGATGACGGATGTTGATGGGCGCTGGCTCATTTCGTCGTTCGACCCGCTCTGAGAGACCATCACGCGCGGGTGGCTGCGGCAGTGTGAGGCAGGCTACGTCCAGTCAGTGGGCATCGTGCACGGACTGGGCGCGGAGGCGGGCCACCATGACGGCACACGAACATCGTCGGACCGAAGGGCTAGTCGAGTGCCGAGCAAGAACGACGTGGTGACCTACCGGGTGACCGATGGGGTCGCCCTCGTCACCATGAACCGACCGCAGTACCGCAACGCACAGAACTCGGCGATGACCTACGCGCTGGACGCCGCATTCGCTCGCGCCGTCGAGGACGACGACGTACACGTCATCGTCCTGACCGGCAGTGGCGAGCATTTCAGCGCCGGCCACGACATCGGAAGCCCCGACCGCGACCACGACGCGCATTACGACAACCGCGCCGTGCTGTGGTGGGACCACCTTGGCAAGTCCGCCGGGGACCATCGCTTCGCCCGTGAATCGGAGGTCTATCTGGGCATGTGTCGACGGTGGCGCGAGATACCGAAGCCCGTCATCGCGATGGTGCAAGGTGCGTGCATCGCAGGGGGTCTGATGCTGGCCTGGGTGTGCGACCTCATCGTGGCAGCCGACGACGCATTCTTCGCCGACCCCGTGCTGCGGATGGGAATTCCGGGAGTCGAATACTTCGCGCACCCGTGGGTCGTCGGCACGCGATTCGCCAAGGAGATGCTCTACACCGGGGGGCGGTTCACCGCCCAGCGCGCGTACGAAGTAGGCATGGTCAGTCACGTCGTGTCACGCGCGCAGCTGCAGGATCACACACTGGCCATGGCAGCGCGAATCGCCGCGATGCCGACGTTCGGTCTCGCACTGGCCAAGAAGGCAGTCAACCAGTGCGAGGATCAGATGGGCCTCCGCAACGGAATGGACGCAGCGTTCGGGCTGCACCACTTCGCCCATGCGCACAACGCCGAAATGGGCGCGGGCGGCACCATCGTGCTGAGTTCAACTGTGCGCGAGCGGCTGGCGGCCGATCTGGCTCTAGCCGAGCGTGACCGGAAGCCGATCACCCCGCTCACGGATGGCAATCCGGAGATCGACGTGGTCGACGCGTACGAGATCCAGCTGATCAACATCCGGCAGAAGGTCACCGAGGGGGCGCGGGTCATCGGCCACAAGGTCGGCCTGTCGTCGGAGGCGATGCAGAAGATGATGGGCGTCGACGAGCCCGACTACGGGCATCTGCTCGACGACATGGAGGTCTTCGAG
Source organism: Mycobacterium sp. (assembly GCA_029256565.1). GTDB lineage: Bacteria > Actinomycetota > Actinomycetes > Mycobacteriales > Mycobacteriaceae > Mycobacterium. The sequence goes on along the minus strand of JAQSXQ010000219.1, from coordinate 1,130 downwards.
GATCGGCCGGTGGAGGCAGGCCGGTTCCTGTATCCGCGGGTGGAGGTCGAGGTCGGTTTCATCCTGGCCGACGACCTGCCCGGGGAGGGTTGCACCGAGGACGACGTGCTCGCGGCGACGGCGGCGTTCGCGCCGTCGATCGAGTTGATCGACACCAGGATCACCGACTGGAAGATCAGGTTGTGCGACACGATCGCCGACAACGCGTCATCCGCCGGTTGGGTTCTGGGTAAGAAACGGACGTCACCGAAGGACATCGACATTCGCAATGTCGACGCCGTCCTCAAGCGCAACGGTGAGGTCGTCGCCGAGGGACGAAGCGTTGCGGTGCTGGGCAATCCGGTCACCGCCGTAGCTTGGTTGGCGCGCAAGGTCGACCAGTTCGGCGTGCGTCTGAGGGCTGGCGACATCGTGTTGCCGGGGTCGTGCACACGTGCGATAGATGCACGTCCAGGCGACGATTTCGTAGCTGAATTCGACGGGCTGGGTTCAGTCCACTTGTCGTTCGAATAGGGAGCGTTTGGTTCATGACACAGAGCGGTTCGAACAAGGCCACCGTCGCGATCGTCGGGTCCGGGAACATCAGCACCGATCTGCTGTACAAGCTCCTGCGTTCGGAGTGGCTCGAGCCCCGCTGGATGATCGGCATCGATCCGGAGAGCGAGGGCCTGGCCCGCGCGCGCAAGCTGGGCCTGGAGACGAGCCACGAGGGTGTGGACTGGCTGCTCACTCAGGATGAGAAGCCCGACATGGTTTTCGAGGCGACCAGCGCCTACGTGCACCGCGACGCCGCCCCGAAGTACGCGGCGGCGGGTATCCGGGCGATCGATCTCACTCCGGCCGCAGTCGGTCCCGCGGTGATTCCGCCGGCGAACCTGCGCGAGCACCTGGACGCACCCAACGTCAACATGATCACCTGCGGCGGGCAGGCCACCATCCCGATCGTCTACGCAGTGTCTGATGAGGTCGCCAGACAGGGTGGAGTCGTGCCCTACGCCGAGATCGTGGCGTCGGTGTCCTCGGCGTCGGCCGGTCCCGGCACGCGGGCCAACATCGACGAGTTCACCAAGACCACCAGCAGGGGTGTGGAGGTGATCGGCGGCGCCAGGCGGGGCAAGGCGATCATCATC
>JAQSXQ010000218.1 GCA_029256565.1 Mycobacterium sp. | reverse complement strand
CGCGCCGCCTACGAGACGCTCTGGGCGTCGTGGCTCGCCGACGGATGGCGCGTGGTGTCCTGCGTCAGCAGCGACCGGCTGGTGCAGATCTACGGCGACACGGCCGTGCTGAGCCACACCGTCGACACCGTCACGTCGGTCGACGGTGAGCAGACCAGTACCCGCGAGCGCGAGACCATCGTGTTCGTGCTCGACGGCGACCGCATCGTCGGAGTGCACGAGCACCTGTCCACGGCACCGGCAGTCTCGTGACCGAATCGCTCGCCGCGCCACCGAAGATCACCGAGGTCGAGACCCACGGCGTCGAGCCGATCCCCGACGCCGAGCGGACGGCACGGCCGCTCGACTTGTTCCGGCTGGTCTTCGGCGGCGCCAACACCATCGCCACGGTGGTTCTCGGCAGCTTCCCGATCATCTTCGGGTTGTCCTTCCGCGATGGCCTGCTCGCAACACTTCTCGGCCTCATCCTCGGTGCAGCGATCCTCGCACCGATGGCCCTGTTCGGTCCGCGCAACGGCACCAACAACGCGGTGTCGTCCTCGGCGCACCTCGGCGTGCACGGCCGCGTCGTCGGATCGTTCCTCTCGCTACTGACCGCGGTCGCGTTCTTCTCCATATCGGTGTGGACCTCCGGTGACGTCCTGGTCGGCGGGGCCACCCGCGCCATGGGTGGCGCGCCGGACGCAGCGCCCAATGGTGTCGCGGTGGCCGTGGCGTACGGCATCTTCGCCCTGATGGTGCTCGTCGTGTGCATCTACGGATTCCGATTCATGTTGCTGGTCAACAAGATCGCGGTGGTGGCGGCCACCGTGCTGTTCCTGTTGGGGATCGTCGCGTTCGGCGGCACCTTCGACGCCGGCTACGCGGGCATCTTCGGCCCGGATGCCGACGCCGCGACCAATGCCCTCTACTGGCCGTCCTTCGTCGGTGCAGCGCTGATCGTCATGTCCAACCCGGTGAGTTTCGGTGCGTTCCTTGGCGACTGGTCCCGGTACATCCCTCGCGAGACGCCGGCGTGGAAGTCGATGGCTGCCGCGTTCGGCGCTCAGATCGCCACCCTGGTGCCGTTCCTGTTCGGCCTCGTCACCGCCACGGTCGTCGCGTCCAACGCTCCGGAGTTCATCGACGAGGGCAACTACGTCGGCGGACTGCTTGCCGTGTCACCGAGCTGGTACTTCCTGCCCGTATGCCTCATCGCGCTGATCGGCGGCATGTCGACGGGCACGACTGCGCTCTACGGCACCGGCCTGGACTTCTCCAGCGTCTTCCCGCGCTTCAGCCGCGTGCAGGCGACCGTGTTCATCGGCGCGATCGCCATCGGGTTCATCTTCGTCGGCAAGTTCGCGTTCAACGTGGTCCAGAGCATCTCGACGTTCGCGGTCCTGATCGTCACGTGCACCGCCCCATGGATGGTCGTCATGATGATCGGCTGGTTCGTCCGGCGCGGCTGGTACGACTCGGACGCGCTGCAGGTCTTCAACCGCCGCCAGCGCGGCGGCCGGTACTGGTTCACGCACGGCTGGAACTGGCGCGGCCTCGGCGCATGGCTGGTGTCGGCGGCGTTCAGCATCTGCTTCGTCAACCTGCCCGACCAATTCGTCGGTCCCCTCGGCAATCTCGCCGAGGGCATCGACCTGTCCATCCCCGTCGGCATCGGACTGGCCGCGGTGTTGTATCCGCTGCTGCTGTGGGTCAAGCCGGAGCCCGCCGATGCCTTCGGTCCCGACGGGCCACGCCTGGTGCCCGTGGGACCACCGTCCGACATTCCCATCACGTCCGTGGACGCACCGGGAACCACTGCCAAGATCAAGGAGTCGACGACATGAGCACCATCGGACCCATCGACGCCTCCAAGACGCCGCGCTTCGCCGGGCCCGCGTCCTTCGCCCGCCTGCCGCGTCTCGATCAGGTGCCGAAGGCCGACATCGTCGTGGCGGGCGTGCCGTTCGACTCCGGGGTGTCCTACCGCCCCGGCGCCCGGTTCGGCCCGACCCACGTGCGCGAGTCGTCGCGACTGCTGCGGCCGTACCACCCGGGTCTCGACGTATCACCGTTCGAGATCGCGCAGGTGGCCGATGCCGGCGACATCGCGGTCAACCCGTTCAACATTCACGAGGCCATCGAGACCATCGAGGCGGCGGCCGTGGAGCTGACCGCCGACGGCACCAGCCTGGTCACCATCGGCGGCGACCACACCATCGCACTGCCCCTGCTGCGTGCCGCGGCGCAGCGGCACGGCCCGGTCGCGCTGGTGCACTTCGACGCGCACCTCGACACCTGGGACACCTACTTCGGCGCGGAGTACACCCACGGGACGCCGTTCCGCCGGGCCGTCGAGGAGGGCATCCTCGACACCGAGGCGTTGTCGCACGTCGGCACCCGCGGCCCGCTGTACGGCAAGAAGGACCTCGAGGACGACCGCCGCTTCGGCTTCGGCATCGTCACGTCGGCCGACGTGTACTACCAGGGCGTGCGCGAGGTCGTCGACAAGCTCCGGCAGCGCCTCGGCGATCGGCCGGTGTACGTGTCGATCGACATCGACGTCCTCGATCCGGCCCACGCACCGGGTACCGGCACACCGGAGGCGGGCGGCATCACCAGCCGCGAACTGCTGGAGATCCTGCGCGGCTTCCACGGGCTGAACCTCGTCGGCGCCGACGTCGTCGAGGTCGCCCCCGCCTACGACCACGCCGAGATCACCGGCGTCTCGGCATCGCACGTGGCCTACGACCTGGTGACGCTGCTGGCGATGCGGCACGAGGAACGCGCGCGCCCGTGACGACCAGGAATGGCGGTGACGTGGTCGTCGAAACACTTGTCGCGCTGGGCGCTTCGCACGTCTTCGGCATCCCCGGCCAGCACGCTCTCGGCCTCTTCGATGCGATCCGGCGCAGCGACCTCGAGTTCGTCAGCTCGCGCATCGAGAACAACTCCGCCTTCGGCGCCGACGGGTATGCCAGGGCCACCGGCGAGGTCGGCGTGCTGTTCCTCTCGACCGGACCGGGCGCGCTGACCGCGCTGGGAGCACTGCAGGAGGCCTACGCCACCGGCGTGCCGCTGGTCGTCATCACCAGTCAGGTGCCCCGCTCGGGCCTCGGGTTGCGGCGCGGCATGCTGCACCAGCTCGACGATCAGCAGCGCAGCGCCGTCAACGTCACCAAGAGCACCGCCGTCGTCGAACATGCCGCGCAGATCCCCAGTCTGCTCGCCGACGCATGGGCACTCGCGCGGTCCGCCCCGGCAGGGCCGACGTGGGTCGAAGTGCCGCAGGACGTCCTGCTCGAACCGGTGGACGTGCCCACCGTGACCGGCGTGACCGCGGTCGACGTCACGCGCGCCGCCCGCCCGGAGATCCTCGACGCCGCGGCCGGATTGCTCAGTGGCGCAGAGCGTCCGGTCATCCTCGCCGGTGGTGGTGTGCGGCGATCCCGCGGCGGGTCGGAGGCACTCGTCGCCCTGGCCGAACTCCTGGACGCGCCCGTGGTGTCGACCGTCGGCGGCAAGGGCGCGATCCCGTTCGCCCATCCGCTGTCGGCGGCGTCGTGGATCGAGGACCGCCACACCACCGACCTGCTCTCCGATGCCGACGTGCTGCTCGCAGTCGGGACGGCGATGGGCGAGGTGACCAGCAACTACTTCACGTTCACACCGCGTGGTCGGTTGATTCACGTGGACGCCGAATCCCGCGTGCTGCAGGCCAATCACCCCGGGTTGGCCGTTCACGCCGACGCCGGCGAGGCGCTGCGCGGGATCGCCGACCGCGTGACACCGCGCGAGCAGGGCACCGGCACCGGCACCGAGACCGCGGCCACGCTCCGCCGGTCGGTCGAGCAGCGGCTCGCAGGCCAGGACGTCGATGCCGAACGACGGCTGATGTCGGATCTGCGTGCCGCCGTTCCCGCCGTGGCGCACACCTTCTGGGACATGACCATCGCGGGATACTGGGCGTGGTCGGCGTGGGATCCGCTCGACGGCGAGTTCCACTCCGCCCAGGGCGCAGGCGGTCTCGGATTCGCTTACCCCGCCGCCGTCGCGGCGGCCATCGGATCCGGTCGGCGCACGTTCGCGGTGTCCGGCGACGGCGGTGCGATGTACTCCATCGCCGAACTCGCCACGGCCCGTCAGCACGACGCGGACGTCACCTGGCTGATCGTCGACGACGGCGGCTACGGCATCCTGCGCGAGTACATGACCGATGCGTTCGGCCAGGCCACGGCCACCGAGCTGTCCCGGCCCGACTTCGTGGCGCTGGCAAGCAGTTTCGGCATCCCGGCGCACGTAGCCAAGCTCGACGACGTCGGCGACGTGGTCGCCCGCACGTTCACCACCACCGGGCCCGCCGTGGTCGTTCTGCCCGCCGTACTGAAGATGTTCTCTCCCACCTGAGCGAGGAGTCACACCATGGGTAAGCCACTCGACGTCGTCATCGTCGTCGTCTATCTCGCCGCCATGCTGGCGTTCGGTTTCTGGGGCAAGACGCGGACGAAGGACTCCGCGGACTTCCTCGTCGCCGGGCGCAGGCTCGGGCCTGGCCTCTACACCGGCACCATGGCGGCGGTCGTGCTCGGCGGCGCGTCGACGGTCGGCGGCGTGGGACTTGGCTACCGGTATGGCATCTCGGGCATGTGGCTGGTCGTCGCGATCGCCGTCGGGCTGCTGCTGCTGTCGGTGGCGTTCGCGGGGCGCATCCAGCGGCTGCGGGTGTACACGGTGGCGCAGATGCTCAAGCTGCGCTACGGCGTGGACGCGACGTCGACGTCGGGGATCGTCATGGTCGCCTACACGCTGATGCTCTCGGTGACGTCGACCATCGCCTATGCGACGGTGTTCAACGTGCTGTTCGGCACAGACCGGACGGTGTCGGTGATCATCGGCGGCGCGATCGTGATGCTGTACTCCGCGATCGGCGGCATGTGGTCGATCACGCTGACCGACATGGTGCAGTTCATCCTCAAGACGATCGGCATCTTCTTCCTGCTGCTGCC
>JAQSXQ010000217.1 GCA_029256565.1 Mycobacterium sp. | reverse complement strand
CGCAATGGCATTCGGTGACGGCGCGGACGACCAGCCACTGCGCGACGCCTGGGCGGCGTTCTGCGACCGCCTCAGGGAGGCAGGCGAGCAGGCGTTCAAGGACCACAACCCGGCATCGGGACCGCACCGCGCCGACGCCTTCCGGTTCCTCGCCCAAAACCTGGGTCAGGCCTTCGATCTCGGACTCGAGACCAAGGATTCCCGGTATCCTCTGCTCCACGCGTTCAGCCACCCGACCCGCAAGCTCGGCGGCGACTGCGGCGACTTCACCTACCACCAGGCCTGGATCGACGGACGGTCGAGCTACCGCATCACCGGCACGCGGGGCACCGCACCGTTCTTCAACGTCACGGTCCAGGGCGCCCGCCCCGACGGCCCGGGCGTCCTGCACGAGCCGTTCGGCGACGTCCCCGAGGCCAACCTGACCGGCGATCGGCTGACGACGACGGCGGACGGCGTACTCGAGCTGTTCGTCGGTGGCCCGCAGCGCGACGCCAACTGGCTGCCCACCACGGCTCGGTCGCGAAAGTTGTTCATCCGTCAGGGTTTCGACGACTGGGACGAGACACCGGCGCGGCTGTCGATCGAACGCATCGACATGGACGCCCCCAAACCGGTGACCACGCCCGCGACGATGATCGACGCCATGGCGTGGGCAGGCGACTTCGTGACCGGCCTGATGCGGGACTGGCCGGAGTTCCCGTTCACGTACGGCGGCGTCGACGAGCACCGACCGAACGCGTTCCCGGCGCTCGAGTCCGCCGAGGGCGACGAAAAGCGTGGCCGCGCAGCGACGAACATGCACTGGGCTCTCAGCCCGGATGAGGCACTGATCGTCGAGTTCGACGCGCACGACGGGCTATGGATGCTGACGAACATGGGGCCGTTCTTCACCAGCATGGACTACCTCTACCGGCCGGTGACCTACACGCCGAGCAGGACCGCGGTGGACGCGGACGGCAAGGTGCGGATCGTGCTCGCCCACGACGACCCCGGCGTGCACAACTGGATGGACACCCAGCGCTTCGAACGCGGCAACCTGACCTACCGCCACATGTTGAGCGGCAGTCCCGTGCCATTGCGCACCCGCCTGGTGCGCTCGACCGATGTCGACGCTGCCCTGCCCGCCGACACCGTGCGCGTCAGTCCCCGCGAGCGCGTCGCGCAGCTGTGGCAGCGGTTCGACGGCATTCGCCGGCGCTACGGGATGTAGGCGTCAGCGGCGCACCTCACGGCAGGTTGCCAGGGGATACCCGGTTGACTCCCAGAGTCGTTGTGCCGCTGCTTATTCCCTGAATCGACGAATGTCTACATTCTCACTTCGAGGCGTGTTTCCAGACTCGACGCGGATCATCCGATTTCATGACCAATACAACGCACCGCACCACCACCGAACCGCCCGCCCGGCATGGGACGGGCTCGCCGCGCATCGCCGGCACCGCCGTGGCCTTCACGCAGAACCGCCATACCCAGGACGACGTTGCACGCGAACTGATCGGCGTCGCCCCGCCGGGTTTCGAACGCTTCGTGCGCACCAGCGGTGTCGACACGCGCAACCTCGCATTGCCACTGTCGCGCTATCCCGAGCTGGACGGCTTCACCGCCGCGAACGACGCCTACATCGACGTGGCAGTGGATCTCGGAACGCAGGCGGTGCGAGCGGCTCTCGACGCAGCACACGTCGACCCCCGTGAGGTCGACGCCATCGTCTCGGTGTCGAGCACCGGTGTCGCGGTGCCCACCATCGACGCGCGACTGGCGTCGACGGTGGGCCTGCGCCGAGACGTGAAGCGCATCCCCCTGTTCGGGCTCGGTTGCGTCGCAGGCGCGGCGGGCATGTCCCGCGTGCACGACTATCTCCGCGGCTATCCGGGCCACGTCGCCGTGCTGCTGTCGGTCGAACTGTGCTCGCTCACGCTGCAACGCGACGACTCCTCGATCCCGGCACTCATCGGGGTGTGTCTGTTCGGCGACGGGGCGGCAGCCGTGGTCGCCACGGGCGCAGACCGCGCTCCTACGTACGCCACCGCGCCGAGCGGCCCGGCCGTCGTCGCGACCCGCAGCGCACTGTTCCCCGACACGGTGGACGTGATGGGCTGGAAGGTGGGCACCGGCGGCTTCCAGCTGGTGATGTCGCGCGACGTTCCCCGCATGGCCGACGATCACCTCCGCGGCGAGGTCGATCGGTTCCTCGCCGACCAAGGTCTCACCACCGCCGACATCTCGACCTGGATCTGCCACCCCGGCGGGCCCAAGGTGATCGACGCGATCCAGAACGCGATCGAGTTGCCGCCCGCGGCGCTCGCGCACAGCAGGCAGTCCATGCGCGAACACGGCAACGTGTCGTCGGTGTCGGTGCTCGACGTCCTGGGGCGGACCCTGGCGCAGCCACCCGCGGCAGGCGATCTCGGCGTCATGCTCGCGATGGGGCCGGGATTCAGCTTCGAACTCCTGCTCCTGAGCTGGTGAGCGCGACCGTGTACTACCTGTTCATCCTGGCCGTCGGTGCCGAACGGCTCGTCGAGCTGGTGGTGTCGAGGCGCAACACCGCATGGTCGATCAGCAACGGCGGCAGGGAGTTCGGCCGCGGACACTACCCTGCCATGGTCGCCATGCACGGGCTGCTGCTGGCCGGTTGCGTGATCGAGGTGGCCGTCGGGCACCGGCCGTTCATCGGGTGGCTGGGATGGCCGATGGTGGCCCTCGTCGCGCTCAGCACCGCGATGCGGTGGTGGTGCGTCGCGACGCTCGGCAAGCACTGGAACCCACGGATCATCGTCATCCCCGGCGCTCCACTCGTCGACCGCGGACCGTATCGCCTCCTGCACCACCCCAACTACACGGCAGTCGCCGTGGAAGTCGCGGCCCTGCCGCTGGTGCACTCGGCGTGGGTCACCGCGATCGTGTTCAGCGCGGCCAACGCCGCCATGCTGAACGTGCGGATCCGCACGGAGAACACCGCACTGGGTTACGCCTGACGGCGCGCGACGGGCCGAGAGGACTGGCGGTGGCGGAGGGATTTGAACCCCCGGTCGGTGTTAGCCGACTCTCGCTTTCAAGGCGAGTGCATTAGGCCGCTCTGCCACGCCACCGTGGGACAGCCTAAGGCCTTCAGACCCGACCCATCCTGGCGGGCGGCGCGGCATCGCGGAGTCCGGCGCCGATGCGTCGGCAGTTCTCCCCCATGGCGGCGATCTGCGTGCGGGACAACCTGCCGAGGAAGTGGGTGCGCACCCCATCCCCATAGGTGACCAACGCGTCCTTCAGTAGTGCCCGGCCCTCGGGCGTGATGGTGGCCAGCACGCCTCGGCCGTCATCGGGACTGGAACAGCGACCGACCAGGTTCTGCGATTCGAGCCGGTGAATCTGACGGGTGACCCGGCTGGGCAACGACATCAGTTCCTCGGCGAGATCCCCCATCCGCGCCGAGCCCGTCGGTGACCTGTCGAGCAGGTCGAGCAGTCGCACGTCGTTGAGCGTCAGATGGTGCGACTCCACCAGCTGTTTGTTCAACGTGGCGTACAGCCGCAACGCAGCATCAAGGAAGTTTTGCCAAGATCGTTCCTCGGCAATGTCGAGCCCAGGCATGGCGCTTTCGGTTCGCCCCGCAATCATCCCCTCCATGGCGCCATAGTAGAACTCCCGACCGCAAGTAGTAGCGTTATTGACATGCGTGCCATTACTGCTGTCTCAGCCGACGATCTGCGCTGGGAGGAGGTGCCGGACGTCGCAGCTCAGCCCGGTGAAGTGATCATCGACGTGGTGACCGCAGGCGTGAACCGAGCCGACGTCCTACAGGCCGCGGGCAACTATCCGCCGCCGCCCGGCGCCAGTGACGTCATGGGCCTGGAGGTGTCCGGGCGGATCGCCGCAGTCGGCGAGAACGTTGCCAAGTGGTCGGTCGGCGACGAGGTGTGCGCTTTGCTGGCAGGCGGCGGTTACGCCGAGCGGGTCGCCGTTCCCGCGGCCCAGGTGATGCCGGTACCCGACGGTGTCGACCTGCACAGCGCGGCGGCTCTGCCGGAGGTGGCGTGCACCGTCTGGTCCAACCTCGTCATGACCGCGGGCCTGACCGAAGGCCACCTCCTGCTCGTCCACGGCGGCGCGAGCGGCATCGGCACCCACGCGATCCAGGTGGCCCGCGCACTCGGCTGCCGCGTCGCCGTCACGGCGGGCTCGGCGGAGAAGCTCGCGTTCTGCGGGGAACTCGGTGCCGACGTCGCGATCAACTACCGCGAGGACGACTTCGTCGAGGCGATCAAGCGCGAGCCCGACAGCCAGGGGGCCGACGTGATCCTCGACATCATGGGCGCCTCCTACCTCGACCGGAACATCGATGCGCTCGCTCCCGACGGGCGCCTCGTCGTCATCGGATTCCAGGGTGGCGTGAAGGCCGAACTCAACATCGGCAAGCTCCTCGCCAAGCGCGCCGGCGTCATCGCGACCGCGCTGCGCTCGCGGCCGGTGGACGGCCCGTCCGGCAAGGGCGCGATCGTCGACGAGGTGGTGGCCAACGTGTGGCCGATGATCGCCGCGGGCAAAGTGCGTCCGATCGTCGGAGCCGAGCTGCCGATCACCGAGGCCGCTGCAGCGCACCGCATGCTGACGGCCAGCGAGGTGACCGGGAAAGTGCTTCTGCGCGTGCGGGACTGACGCTAGCCGAGCGAGGCGAGCGCGCGGACCAACTGGTCCACCTCGGCCATCGTCGTGTAGTGCGCGAGGCCGACCGTGACCGCGCCACCGATGTCGCTGACGCCGATCACGTCGAGCACCCGCGACGTCGTGTTGGACACCGCCAGCACACCGTTGTCGGTGAGCCGCTGGATCACCCGCTCCGCCGGGACGCCGTGCACGGCAAGGCTGAGCACGGGGATCCGGGCCTCGGGCGCTCCGATCACCATCACCAGCGGCAGCGAGCGCAGCGCCGCCAGCAGGTACTCGAACAGCCGGTCCATGTAGGCGCCGGCGGATTGCATTGACAGCGC
>JAQSXQ010000216.1 GCA_029256565.1 Mycobacterium sp. | reverse complement strand
GACCATCCGGGCGAGCGCGAGCGCGTTGCCAGCCCCGGTCGCGTCGTCAGCAGCCGCATCGACGCCGAGGACGCCGACGAGCCGGAACCGAACACCGAGGAAAGCCCGATCATCGACGTCCCGGTCGAACCGCCACCGGAGCCCGAGCGTCCGGCACCGGAGTTCGGCGGTGCCCATCGGCTGGGGTCCGAATCGGGCACGCCCATGGGTCCCCCCGCCGCGGCGTGGCCACCCCCTCCGGCGCCTACTGCCGCACCGAGCCCGGCCTTCGCAGCGCCACCACCACCGCCCCCGCCCCCACCGATGCGCGCGCCGGAACCCACAGCCGCGCCGCCCGAACCCGACGTGCGGGTGTCGTGGCTGCCCACCCCGCCGCCACCGGTGTCACCCACGGCACCGCCCGTGTCACCCACGCCGCCGCCGCCCACTCCCGCACCGGACGTGCCGCCCCCCGCCGCGCGCTCGCCGTGGCAGGAGCCCGAGCGGCCGGGCAGGCACACCTCGGCGAGCGACGCCGCGGGCTGGCGCCCGGCTCCCGCCGAGGGGGAGTTCATCCCGGCCGGCACGCCCGGCAGCAATTGGGTGTCACCCGTGGTGGAGCCGACGCCGGAGCCCACCGAGCCACCAGCGCCGGAGCCCTCCGAGCCACCGGCGCCGGAAGCCACCGAGCCACCTGCCGCGCCGCCCAGCGAGCCGGCCGTGCCGCCGGTGATGGCACCGCCGCCGACGGAGTCCCGCGGCCGCCACTCGGGCAGCGACGCCGCCGCCGACGACGGGCCCCGCCGGGCGCGGCATTGGGCCCCGGGCGTCGACCCCGGCAAGGCGCCGACGCCGCCGACCCTGGCGTCGCCCACCCCGGACCGGGCCGCGAGGCACCGCCCGCCGGAGGAGCCCGAGGAGACCGAGGAACCGCAGGGCCAGCACGCCGACGGCATGCCTGCGTCGGAACTGCTGGCGAGGTTGCAGGCGGGAGCCGGGGGCGGCGGCCGTCGGAGACGGCGAGAAGACTAGGGCCGTCGGAGACGGCGGGAAGACTAGGGCCGAACAGGCCGTCGCCTGCGATGAGTTAATCTCTTGGCGGCCGTCCGGTACCCGCTGAGCGGGCCTGGAACGAACGAAGAACGACGTCAGCGAGGTCGTCTAGGTGGGGACGCCCAACGGATTCCGTCCAGCACGGCTGTCGGTCGGCATCATCTCGGCCGGTCGGGTCGGGACCGCGCTCGGCGTGGCACTCGAACGGGCCGAGCACGTCGTCGCGGCGTGCAGTGCCATCTCCAAGGCGTCGCGCCGTCGCGCCGAACTCCGGTTGCCCGAGACCCCGGTGCTGCCCGTGCACGACGTCGCCGCGCGAGCCGAGCTGCTGCTGCTCGCCGTGCCCGACGTCGAACTGCCGGGTCTGGTCGCGGGGCTCGCGAGCACCGGCGCGGTCCGACCGGGCACCATCGTGGTCCACACCGCCGGCGCCAACGGGATAGGTGTCCTTGCGCCACTGACCGAACTGGGCTGCATCCCGCTGGCCATCCACCCGGCGATGACGTTCACCGGGGCGGACGAGGACATCGCGCGGTTGTCGGAGGCGTGCTTCGGCATCACCGCGGCCGACGAGATCGGCTACGCGATCGCGCAGTCACTGGTCCTCGAGATCGGTGGCGAGCCGTTCCGCGTGCGCGAGGATGCCCGCACGCTCTATCACGCGGCCCTCGCCCACGGCGGGAACCACGTCATCACCGTGGTGCTCGACGCCGTCGAAGCACTTCGCGCCGCCATCAAGGGCCAGGAACTGCTCGGCCAGGAGCTGGTGGGCGACGGGCCCGGTGGCATCGCCGAACGGGTCCTCGCGCCGCTGGCGCGGGCCTCGCTGGAGAATGCGCTGCAGCGTGGACAGAGTGCGCTCACCGGCCCGGTGGCCCGCGGTGACGCCGCCGCCGTCGCCGGTCACCTCGCTGCGTTGCAGGAAGTGGATCCGGAACTGGCGCAGTCATATCGAGCGGTTTCGTTGCGAACGGCCCAGCGTGCTCACGCGCCAGCCGACGTGTTCGCCGTGTTGTCCGCAGAGTCGGAAGGATCGTCGTGATCACTCGTAGACCACCCAAGTTCAACCCGGGTGAGCTGAACGTCTACTCCAAGCCGGCCGACGTGTCCGACGTGTCGCGTGCGTTGCGCACCACCGGGCGCCGCGTGGTGCTGGTGCCGACGATGGGCGCGCTGCACGAGGGCCACCTCTCGCTGGTGCGCAAGGCCAAGGCCGTGCCCGGTGCGGTGGTCGTGGTGTCGATCTTCGTCAACCCGCTGCAGTTCGGCGCCAACGAGGACCTGTCGGCCTACCCACGCCCACTCGAGGACGACCTCGCCGTGTTGCGGGACGAGGGCGTGGAGATCGCTTTCACCCCGAGCGAGGCCGACGTGTACCCGGCCGGTCGGCGCACCACGGTGCACCCGGGGCCGCTCGGCGCGGAACTCGAGGGCGCCTCTCGGCCAGGGCATTTCGCCGGGATGCTGACCGTCGTGCTCAAGCTGCTGAACATGGTGGCGCCCGATCAGGCGTTCTTCGGGGAGAAGGACTACCAGCAGTTGGTCCTGGTGCGGCAGATGGTCGCAGACCTCGATCTCGGCGTCCGGATCGTGTCCGTGCCGATCGTGCGCGAGGCCGACGGGTTGGCGATGTCGTCGCGCAACGTCTACCTCGACGAGGTGCAGCGCGAGCAGGCGGGCGCGCTGTCCGCAGCGCTGCTGGCAGGCCTCTACGGCGCGGCGAGCGGGGCGCAGGAGGCGCTGGAGGCCGCGCGCGCCGTGCTCGTCGAGGTGCCGGCGCTCGACGTGGACTACCTGGAGGTGCGCGACCTCTGGCTCGGCCCCGCGCCCGCCGAGGGGCCGGCCCGCATGTTGGTGGCGGCGCGCCTCGGTGCGACCAGACTGCTCGACAACATCGCGATCGACGTCGGCGCGTCCGCAGGAATCGACGGCCACTCGCGGGTGGAGTCGGACGCCGACCGCGAATTCCCATGGAGGATCTGATGTTCCGGACCATGCTCAAGTCGAAGATTCACCGCGCGACGGTTACCCAGGCCGACCTGCACTACGTCGGATCGGTGACCATCGACGCCGATCTGATGGATGCGGCGGATCTGCTCGAAGGTGAGCAGGTGACCATCGTGGACGTCGACAACGGCGCCCGCCTGGTCACCTATGCCATCACCGGCGCGCGGGGTAGCGGCGTGATCGGGATCAACGGTGCCGCAGCGCATCTGGTGCATCCCGGCGATCTGGTCATCCTCATCGCCTACGGCACCATGACCGACGAGCAGGCGCGGACGCATCGACCTCGCATCGTCTTCGTCGACGGCCAGAACCGGCAGATCGACCTGGGCACCGACCCCGCCCACGTGCCGAGTGGTGCCGCCGACCTCCTCTCCGCGCGGTAGCGGCCGTGCTCCTCGCGATCGACGTACGCAACACCCACACCGTCGTCGGACTGGTGTCCGGGGCGGGTGACCACGCAAAGGTGGTGCACCAGTGGCGCATTCGCACCGAGTCCGAGGTGACCGCCGACGAACTCGCCCTCACCATCGACGGACTGATCGGCGACGACGCCGAACACCTCACCGGGGCAACGGGCCTGTCGACGGTGCCCTCGGTGCTGCACGAGATCCGGGTGATGCTCGAACAGTACTGGCCCAAGATTCCGCACGTGCTGATCGAACCCGGTGTGCGGACCGGCATCCCGCTGCTCGTCGACAATCCCAAGGAGGTCGGGGCCGACCGCATCGTGAACTGCCTCGCCGCCTATCAGCGGTTCCACTCCGCCGCGATCGTCGTCGACTTCGGCTCGTCGATCTGCGTGGACGTGGTGTCGCACAAGGGTGAATTCCTCGGCGGTGCGATCGCGCCCGGCGTGCAGGTCTCCTCGGATGCCGCGGCAGCGCGGTCGGCCGCCCTGCGACGGGTCGAGTTGACCAGACCCCGATCGGTGATCGGCAAGAACACCGTCGAGTGCATGCAGGCCGGCGCGGTGTTCGGCTTCGCGAGCCTCGTGGACGGTCTGGTGAACCGCATCCGCGAGGACGTCGACGGGTTCGGCGGCGACGACGTGGCCGTCGTGGCCACCGGTCACACTGCGCCGCTGGTCCTTCCGGACCTGCACACCGTCGGGCACTACGACCCCTACCTGACCCTCGACGGCCTGCGGCTGGTGTTCGAGCGCAACCGCGACGGCGCGCGGGGCAAGCGCTAGAAGAACGTGCGGGCGAGGTCCACGACGCGGCCCTCGTCGTCGAGCACTGGGATCAGCTGCCACTTGTCGAACGTCGTGCACGGGTGCGAGACGCCGAATCGGATCCAGTCGCCTACGCAGGCGCGCGGCGCGTCCGAGCCGCCGATGCGGAGGAAGGCGTGCTGGTCGTTGAGCGCGGTCACCCTGCTGTCGGGCAACCCGTAGGGCACCGGCAGATCACTGTCGTGGGACACGTCGCGGCGGCCCATCGTCAGCAGAGCCAGATCGGGCTCCGGCCGCGACACCACCTGCGCCCACACCGTCAGCGCGGCCCGCAGCGCCAACGGGGACGTGCGGGCGTACAGGCCATCGTCGTGCGTCAGGTAGCAGCCGCTGCGCAGCACCGTGCGCACGTCGAGCCCGGACGGCCAGCCGCCTGCCAACTCGTCGACGACCGCGTCGAAGAACGTGGAGCCGCCCGCGGTGACGAGAACGTCGTCGGCCTCGAAGAGCCCCGACAGCCGCTCGACGGCCGCACGGATCTCGCGAAGGTAGGCGCGCACCAGGCCACGGCTGTCGTCGGACACGTCGTGCCCGCGTGCGGCCTCGTAGCCCGAGACGCCGACGAGTCGCAGACGCGGTGACGCCGCGACAGCTCGGGCCACCGCGTCGACGTCCGCGGCGCTGCGACAGCCGGTGCGCCCGCCCGTCATTCCGACCTCCACGCAGACCTCGAGGGGCCGCCTGGCGGCCGCAGCGCTCAGGGCCGCGGTCATCAG
>JAQSXQ010000215.1 GCA_029256565.1 Mycobacterium sp. | reverse complement strand
GAGGTGGGCCTGGCCGGCGATCTGCGCCGGGTCACCGGCATGGACCGCCGGCTCTCCGAGGCCGCCAGGTTGGGCTTCACGTCGGCGATCGTGCCGCCAGGGGTCAAGGACGGCCCGGCGGGTCTGCGACTGCTCAATGCCGACAACATCGGCGGGGCGTTGCGTGTGCTGCGGGAGATCGCGGACAATAAGGGCTGATCCGAGGAGGGGCCGATGGCCGTTGTGAAGTCCGGCGGCAGGGCAGCAGTCCGCGGCGCCCCGAACAACGTGGTGCAGCTGGCGCGGCCGACGCTGCGCGAGACGCTCGGCAGGCTCGCCCCCGGGACCCCGTTGCGCGACGGCCTCGAGCGCATCCTGCGCGGCCGCACCGGCGCGCTGATCCTGCTGGGGTATGACGAGAGCGTCGAGGCCATCTGCGACGGTGGCTTCGAATTGGACGTCCGCTACGCCCCGACCCGGCTGCGCGAGCTGTCGAAGATGGACGGCGCGGTGGTGTTGTCGAGCGACGGCACGCACATCCTGCGGGCCAACGTGCAGCTGGTCCCCGATCCGTCCATCCCCACCGACGAGTCCGGCACCAGGCACCGCTCCGCCGAGCGCACGGCCGTGCAGACCGGCTATCCGGTGATCTCGGTCAGCCACTCGATGAGCATCGTCACCGTGTACGTCGCAGGCGAGCGGCACGTCGTCCCCGACTCGGCGACCATCCTCTCGCGCACGAACCAGACCATCGCGACGCTCGAGCGGTACAAGACCCGGCTCGACGAGGTGAACCGGCAGCTGTCGACGGCCGAGATCGAGGACTTCGTCACGCTGCGCGACGTGATGACGGTCGTGCAGCGGCTCGAGATGGTGCGGCGCATCAGCCTCGAGATCGACGCCGACGTCGTCGAACTCGGCACCGACGGCAGGCAGCTCAAGCTGCAGCTCGAGGAGTTGGTCGGCGACAACGACACTGCACGCGAGCTGATCGTGCGCGACTATCACGCCAACCCCGACCCGCCGACGGGCGCCCAGGTGAGTGCCACGCTCGAGGAACTCGACGGCCTCTCGGACACCGAGCTGCTCGACTTCACCGCCCTGGCAAGGGTTTTCGGCTACCCGTCGACGGCGGAGGCGCAGGACTCCGCAATGAGTTCACGCGGCTACCGCGCAATGGCAGGTATCCCGCGGCTACAGTTCGCCCACGTCGATCTGCTGGTCCGGTCGTTCGGCTCGCTACAAGGCGTACTGGCCGCGAGCGCCAGCGATCTGCAGTCGGTCGACGGCATCGGATCCATGTGGGCGCGTCACATCCGGGAGGGCCTGTCGGCGCTCGCGGAGTCGACGATCGCCGATCAGCTCGCCTGAGCGGGAAGTGGGAGGCGGTCAGCCGACCGGTGCGGGAACTTCACCCTCGGGTGCCACGGGCGCCGGCTCCGGCGGGGCCTCACCCGGCGCGGGCGGTGCCGCCTCGGCGAGGATGAACGGCACTGCCGCGGACCTCAGGTTCCCGAGCTGCACCACCAGGTTGTAGGTGCCGGGTCCGATCGGTTCGCGGGGCAGCGGGCAGTTGGCGGCCGAGCCCATGCCGGTCCACGTCACCTCGGTGGTGACCTGCTCGCCGGGGTTGAACGTCTTCACCAGCGTCTCGTTGGACGGGGCGCAGTCCAGGTTCGACCACAGGCGGTCGTTGTTCAGCGAGTAGACGTACGCGGCGAGCACGGCGGCGCCCACGTCGCGCTGGCAGGCCACCAAGCCGATGTTCGTGACGACCATGGTGAACTTCGGCTGGTCGCCGATGACGTAGTTGGGCTGGCTGGTGATGCCCTTGACCGCAAGCGTGGAATCCGGGCAGTCGTCGCCCTCCTGCAGCACCGGCGGCGGCAGCACGGCGGCCGACGGGGTGGGCGTCGGGGGCGGGAGCTGCTGGGCTGGCGGTTGAACCGGGGTCTTGACCTCGGGGTTCTCGCCGGGCAGCGGTGTCGGGGCGGCAGCGGTGGACGTGTTCGCGGCGCCATCACCGGACGACGAATCACCCGAGGAGTTCGCCACCACGACGAATACGATCGCCACGACTAGGGCGACGACGAACGCGGCAACGCCGATCGCGAGCATCCGGCGCCGCTTGTAGATCTCCGGCGGCAGCGGCCGATGCGGTTCTGTATCCAGCACATTTCAACGGTAAGGGCAGGTCACGCCCTATCGTCCGACCGTGCTCGGCGTGTCGCCGTCCAGTCTCGTGACGAAACTCGCGTCAGGCTTCGCCGATGTCGCCGATGTGGGCACGCCGCTCGGTGCGTCCGTCGGCGAGGTGGTAGGTCGCGCCGACCACCGCCACGGTGCCTGCGTCCAGCGCGTCCCGGATCGCAGTGGAGCGGTCACGGAGCTGCTGGACGGTCTCGTTGACGTGCTTGGCCTCGAACTCGTCGAGCTTCGTCATGCCCTCGCGCCTGCCCATCAGGATCGACGGCGTCACCCGTTCCACGACGTCGCGCACGTACCCGCCGGGCACCGCGCCCTCGTCGATCGCCGTCAGCGTTGCCTTGACCGCGCCGCAGCTGTCGTGGCCCAGCACGACGATCAGCGGTACGCCCAACACGTTGATCGCGAACTCGATCGAGCCCAGCACCGCCGAGTCGATGACGTGGCCGGCGGTGCGCACCACGAACATGTCGCCGAGGCCCTGATCGAAGATGATCTCGGCCGCGACGCGGCTGTCCGAGCACCCGAACAGCACCGCCGTCGGCTTCTGGCCGTCGACGAGGCGCTCCCGGTCGGCGATCCCCTGGCTCGGATGCAGGGGCTTACCGCTGACGAAGCGGTCGTTACCCTCGCGTAGTGCCTTCCATGCGCTCACGGGATTCGAATTCGGCATGGGTGTCATCTTGCCTGAGCCGTTCGGCGAGAGCACTGTGAGCCTCGACGCGACGGTTTTGCTGGACTGGTACGACCGTGAGCAGCGAGACCTACCGTGGCGTCGGCCGGGGGTCAGCGCGTGGCAAATCCTCGTCAGCGAGTTCATGTTGCAGCAGACCCCCGTGGTCCGGGTCGAGCCGATCTGGCGCGACTGGATCGCGCGGTGGCCGACCCCGTCGGCGACCGCGGCGGCGTCACAGGCCGACGTCCTGCGGGCGTGGGGCAAGCTCGGCTACCCGCGGCGGGCGAAGCGGCTGCACGAATGCGCGACCACCATCGCCGCCGACCACGGCGACGAGGTTCCCGACGACGTCGACACGCTGCTGACGCTGCCCGGCGTCGGGGTGTACACCGCACGTGCCGTGGCCTGCTTCGCCTACGGCAGGCGGGTGCCGGTCGTCGACACCAACGTGCGCCGCGTGGTCGCACGTGCGGTGCACGGACGGGCCGACTCGCCTGCGAGCGTGCGCGACCTCGCCGACGTCGAAGCCCTGCTGCCGAACGACGAACGGGCACCGCGCTTCTCGGTCGCGGTGATGGAACTCGGCGCGACGGTGTGCACGGCACGATCGCCGAAGTGTGGCATCTGTCCACTCGGTTCGTGCGCGTGGCGATCGGCGGGCTACCCACCCGCGACCACACCCGCACGGCGACCACAACGCTTCACCGGCACCGATCGCCAGGTGCGCGGCCGGTTGCTGGACGTGTTGCGCGCGAACGCCTCTCCCGTCCCGCGCGCCGAACTCGACGTGGTGTGGCTGACCGACACCGTCCAACGCGACCGGGCGCTGCTGTCGCTACTGAGCGACGGACTGGTCGAACAGACCGCCGACGGGTTGTTCGCGTTGGCGGGCGAGGGCGGCTAGTTCGGCACGCAGGAACCGCTCCGTGGATTAGCCTCGACGGGTGGCCGGACGTCGATTCCAGGCGGCGCGAATCCAGTTCGCGTCGCGCTTCGACCTCGACATCGCCTACCAGGTGCTCGGCGAGGGGCCGATCGACCTGATCGTCATGCCAGGGCCGTTCGTGCCGATCGACGTGATGGACGCCGAACCGGCGATGTACCGCTTCTACCGGCGACTGTCGAGCTTCTGCCGCGTCATCCGCTTCGATCAGCGCGGGATGGGGATGTCGTCGCGGATCGGTTCGGATGCCACCGTCACGCCGTCGTGCTGGGCCGAGGACGCGATCACGGTGCTCGATGCCATGGGCTCCGAGCGCGCGGCGGTCCTCGCCTCCGGGTTCAGCGCGGTCAGTGCGCTGCTGCTGGCCGCCGACCACCCGGACCGCGTCAGCCACCTGGTGCTGTTCAACGCGAGCGCCCGGGCACTCTGGGCGGCCGACTACGAGTTCGGTGCCAAGTCCGACGGGGCGTCTCCATTCACCACCATCGCGCACGAACCCGATGCCGTCGAGCGGGGTTTCGACGTGCTGCGCATCGTCGCGCCGTCGGTGGCGTCCGACCGTGCGTTCCGCAGCTGGTGGGACCACGCGGGCAATCGGGCCGCCTCCCCGAGCATGGCACGCAAGTCCAGCGAGGTGATCGCGGGAGCCGATGTGCGACACAAACTCTCGTCGATCACCACCCCGACGCTGGTGATGCACCGCAGGGACTCGGCGTTCGTCGGCGTCGAGCACGGGCGCTACCTCGGCGATCACATCGCCTGTGCGCGCTACGTCGAGTTACCCGGCAACGACTCCCTGTACTGGATCGGCGACGCGGGGCCGATGCTCGACGAGGTCGAGGAATTCGTCACCGGGTCTCGCGGGGAGGCCGACGCCGAACGGGTGTTGAGCACCGTCGTCATCACCGACATCGTGGGGTCGACGGCGCGGGCGGCCACCCTCGGCGACGACCGTTGGCGCGATCTGCTCGACCACCACGACGCCACGGTCCGCAACACGCTCGACAGATTCCGCGGGCACGAGATCAACACCGCCGGTGACGGTTTCATCGCGACGTTCACCAGCCCGAGCGGCGCACTGGACTGCGCCGAGGCGATCGTCGACGCCGTCGCATCGATCGACCTCGAGGTCCGCGTGGGCGTGCATGCCGGCGAGGTGGAGATGCGTGGCGACGACATCGCGGGCATGGCGGTG
>JAQSXQ010000214.1 GCA_029256565.1 Mycobacterium sp. | reverse complement strand
CTCAGCCTCCTGCCCGACGCGGTCCTCGAATCGGTGGCCGGGTCCATCGTCGCCTCCGACGTGCAGGCCAGCAACATCCCGATCTACCCGGGTGACACGTTCATCGCCGGCGCGAAGATCGTGCGGCACTACGGTCTCGGTCCGCTACCCGGGGTGGCGATGATGGCGGTCCTGGTGTCCCGCGCCGGGTACTGCACCATCACGACCCGCTACGACAAGGCATCGATCACCGATCCAGATCTGTGGGCACGCTGCCTCGCCGAGGGTTTCGACGAGGTGCTCGCGCTCGGCGGCGACGCCCGCTGCATACCGGCCTCGTTCACCGACGATGCCGACGAACCCACTGACACGTCGAATGGGAGTGCGCCGCAATGAGTTCGCAGAACGGACAGACCAGCCGGGCCCTGCGCCTGCCGGGTTCGGTGGCCGAGATCCAGGCCAGCCCGGAGGGTCCCCGGATCGGCGCGTTCTTCGACCTCGACGGCACGCTGGTCGCCGGCTTCACCGGGGTGCTGATGACCCAGGACCGCCTGCGCCGCAGGCAGATGAACGTCGGCGAGTTCATCGGCATGGTGCAAGCCGGGCTCAACCACCAGCTCGGCCGCTCCGAGTTCGAGGACCTCATCGGCAAGGGCGCCCGCATGCTGCACGGCAGCTCGCTCAGCGACCTCGAGGAACTCGGCGAGCGCCTGTTCGTCCAATACGTCGAGCAGCGCATCTACCCCGAGATGCGCGACATGGTGCGCGCCCACCAGGCGCGCGGGCACACCGTCGTGCTCAGCTCGTCGGCGCTGACCGTGCAGGTCGAGCCGGTCGCCGCGTTCCTTGGCATCGACAACATCCTCAGCAACAAGTTCGAGACCGACGAGAACGGCCTGATCACCGGGGAAGTGAAGCGGCCGATCATCTGGGGGCCGGGCAAGGCACGCGCGGTGCAGGCGTTCGCCGCGGAGAACGGCGTCGACCTCGCCAAGAGCTACTTCTACGCCGACGGCGACGAGGACGTCGCACTGATGTACCTGGTCGGCAACCCGCGTCCCACGAACCCCGGTGGCAAGATGCAGGCCGTCGCCATGAAGCGCGGGTGGCCCGTGCTGCGGTTCTCCAGCCGCAGCGGCAGCAGTCCCGTGTCGCAACTGCGGACTGTCGCGGGCATCGCGTCGCTGGTACCGGCCGCCGCCGGAGCGCTCGGGCTGGGACTGCTGACGCGCAACCGCCGCACCGGAGTCAACTTCTTCACCTCCACGTGGACCAGGCTGCTGATGACGGTGATCGGCATCGACCTCAACGTGGTGGGCGAGGAGAACCTGACGGCCAAGCGGCCGGCGGTGTTCCTCTTCAACCACCGCAACCAGGTCGACCCGTTCATCGCCGGTCGGTTGATCAGCGACAACTTCACGTCGGTGGGCAAGAAGGAACTCGAGAACGACCCGTTGATGGGCTCGATCGGCAAGGTGATGGACGCCGCGTTCATCGACAGGGATGATCCCAGGGCAGCCGTCGAGGGTCTGCAGAAGATCGAAGAACTTGCGCGCAAGGGCATTTCGGTGATGATCGCGCCCGAGGGCACCCGGCTGGACACCAACGAGGTGGGCCCGTTCAAGAAGGGGGCCTTCCGCATCG
This sequence comes from Mycobacterium sp., assembly GCA_029256565.1. Classification (GTDB taxonomy): domain Bacteria; phylum Actinomycetota; class Actinomycetes; order Mycobacteriales; family Mycobacteriaceae; genus Mycobacterium. The sequence goes on along the minus strand of JAQSXQ010000214.1, from coordinate 3,388 downwards.
CGATGTCGGCAGGCATCCCGATCGTGCCGATCGTCATCCGCAACGCGGAGGTCATCGCGCACCGGAACTCCACCACGTTCAACCCGGGCACCGTCGACATCGCGGTCTTCCCGCCGATTCCCGTCGACGACTGGACCAACGAGAACCTCTCGGAGCGCATCGCCGAGGTCCGTCAGCTCTACCTCGACACGTTGAGGGAATGGCCGTTCGACGGCATCCCCGACGTGCCGCTGTACTCGCGCACCACCGCCGAGAAGTCCCCGGCGAAGAAGGCCGCTGCCGGGAAGTCCGCTGCCAAGAAGGCACCGGCCAAGAAGGCGGCGGCCAAGACACCGGTGAAGAAGGCGGCGGCCAAGAAGGCTCAGCCCCAAAAGTCAACGGGGGCAGCGGGTTCGGGCGCGACCGCGAAGGGACGGCCGTGAAGCCGTCGGTCGACGAGTACGCCACCTTCAACCCGACCGGCGACGCGCTGGTCCTCGCGTCCGTCGGGTCGCCCGCCGAACGGCGACTGCTCGACGACTGGCTCGACGAGCAGCGCGACAAGCATCCGGATGCTCGCATCGAAGTCCTGGAACTCCCCGACGGCGATCCGCCGGGAGCGGTGCTGGCCAGGCTCGTGGAGTTGCTCGAGGCCGACGAGGACAGGTCGGTCGTGCCGTCGCGGGTGTTCTGGATTCCCGGCGGTCTACCGACCCGATCGAAGGTGGTGTCGTTCCTGTCGGGCCGCGACACCTACCGGCCGCCGACCGCCCTGCAGCGCCGCATCCTCAAGCGTGACCCGGCGCGCGCCCGCGTGGTGGCCGGTGAGCCCGCCAAGGTCTCCGAGCTACGCCGACAGTGGAGCGACACCACGGTCGCCGAGAACCCGCGCGAGTTCGCGCACTTCGTGCTGCGGCGGGCCAGCCTGGCCATCGAGCGCGTCGAATTGCGGCTGCTCGGACCCGAATACAAGTCACCCCGGCTGGTGAAGCCCGAGATGCTGGCATCCGCGCGCTTCCGCGAGGGGCTCGAGAAGATTCCCGACGCCACCGTCGACAAGGCCGGCGAGATGCTCGACGAACTGTCGACCGGGTGGAGCCGATTCTCGGTCGACCTGATCCCGTCGCTCGGGCGGGCGATCTTCAGCCGCGGGTTCGACCCCAACATCGACTACGACCGCAGCCAGGTCGAATCCATGCGCAAGGCGCTGGAGACCCATCCGGCCGTGCTGTTGTTCTCGCACCGTTCGTATCTCGACGGCGTCATCGTGCCGGTAGCCATGCAGGAGAATCGGCTGCCGCCGGTGCACACCTTCGCCGGCATCAACCTGTCGTTCGGCGCCATGGGACCGCTCATGCGGCACTCCGGGGTCATCTTCATCCGGCGCCGGCTCGACGACCCGCTGTACAAGTACGTGCTGCGGCAGTTCGTCGGATACATCGTCGAGAAGCGGTTCAACCTCAGCTGGTCGATCGAAGGCACGCGGTCGCGCACCGGAAAGATGTTGCCGCCCAAGCTCGGTCTGCTGGCCTACGTCGCCGACGCGTACCTCGACGGCCGCAGTGACGACATCCTGCTGCAGCCGGTGTCCATCAGCTTCGACCAGCTGCACGAGACGGCGGAGTACGCGGCGTATGCCCGCGGCGGCGAGAAGACGCCCGAGGGCCTGTCGTGGATGTACAACTTCATCAAGGCCCAGGGCGACCGCAACTACGGCAAGATCTACGTCCGCTTCCCCGAAGCGGTGTCGATGCGCGAGTACCTCGGTGAGCCACACGGCACGATGACCACCGACGAGGATGCCAAACGCCTTGCACTGCAGAAGATGGCGTTCGAGGTGGCCTGGCGCATCCTGCGCGCCACCCCGGTCAACGCGTCCGCGCTGGTGTCCGCGCTGCTGCTCACCACGCGCGGTGTCGCACTCACCCTCGATCAGCTGTGCCACACGCTGCAGGACTCACTGGACTACCTCGAGCGCAAGCAGACGCCGATGACGAACAGTGCCCTGCGCCTCCGCACTCCCGATGGGGTGCGTGCGGCGGTCGACGCGCTGTCCAACCGCCACCCCGTCACCCGCATCGACGGGGGACGGGAACCGGTGTGGCTCATCGCCCCCGAGGACGAGCACGAGGCGGCGTTCTACCGCAACACGCTCATCGACGCGTTCCTCGAGACGTCGATCGTCGACCTCGCCCTCGCGCATGCGGCCCGCGTCGACGGCGACCGCCTCGATGCGTTCTGGTCACAGGCGATGCGCCTGCGCGCCCTGTTGAAGTTCGACTTCTACTTCGCCGACTCCGCGGCCTTCCGCGCGCACGTCGCCGAGGAGATGTCATGGCTCGCCCGCACCGAAGCGGGTGCACCACACGGCGGCACCCCCGATTGGGAGGGCGACTTCGCGGCGGGGCGCGAGCGCATCGAGGAGATGCTGCGACACAAGCGCCCGCTGGTCGCCGGCGCTCTCCTGCGGCCGTTCTTCGAGGCCTACGGGATCGTCGCCGACGTGCTGCGCGACGCGCCTGCCGAGATCGACGAGAAGGATCTGACCCGCCGCGCGCTTGGCGTCGGCAACCAGTACGTCGCCCAAGGCAGGGTGCGTAGCAACGAGTCGGTGTCGGCGCTGCTGTTCGCGACGGCGCGACAGGTCTGTGCCGACCAACGACTCCTCGAACCGGCAGCTGACCTGGCCGACCGACGGGCCGCGTTCCGGAAGGAACTGCGCGGCATCCTCGAGGACATGAGCACCGTGGAGACGGTGTCGCGGCAGCAGTTCCTGGCCCGGGAGTCGAGGCGGCGTTCAGCCGCCGAATGACCGTCGGTCACCGCACCGCAATACCCTGGTGGCATGACCACCACCACCGCGCCGCCGAGTACCCGCCGTGGTGCGGTCGGCCCGATCCTGGTGGCCGTCGCACTGCTCGCCGGGTGCACCGCCGCGGGGCTGGGCGCGCTCGCGCTGGCTGACGCGCTCACCGCCACCGGGCTGCCCGATCCGGGTCCGATCACGAGCTACGGCCTGCCGTTCGTGCGGGCTGCCGGTGAGATCGCCGCCGTCGTGGCGGTCGGCTCCTTCCTGTTCGCCGCCTTCCTGGTGCCGCCGCAGACCAGCGGCGTGCTCGACGTCGCCGGGTACCGCGCGCTGCGCATCGGCACCGTGGCCTCCGGGACGTGGGCGGTGTGCGCAGCGCTGCTGGTGCCGCTGACCGTCTCCGACGTCACCGGTCAGCCGCTGACCCCGCAGCTCAGTCCGTCGTCGATCTGGTCGGTCGCCGGTCTCGTCGAGACCGCGGGGCTGTGGCGCTGGACGGCGGCGCTGGCCGCCATCGTCACCATCGCGGCCATCCCGGTCCTGCGCTGGTCGTGGACGCCGCTGCTGTTCGCCGGCTCGCTGGTGACGCTGCTCCCGCTG
>JAQSXQ010000213.1 GCA_029256565.1 Mycobacterium sp. | reverse complement strand
GGTCAGCCCTTGGTCAGGGTGAACTGCGCGACGTCGGTGTAGCCCTTGCGGAACAGGTCGGCGCAGCCGGTGAGGTACCGCATGTACCGGTCGTAGACCTCTTGGGACTGGATGGCGATCGCCTCGTCCTTGCGCGCTTCGAGCGCCGCCGACCAGATGTCGAGCGTCTTCGCGTAGTGCAGGCGCAGCGGCTGGACGAGCTTGACCTCGAACCCTGCCTTCGTCGCGTGCTCGACGACCGTCTTGGCCTGCGGCAGATCACCCCCGGGGAAGATCTCGTCCATGATGAACTTGAAGAACCGCAGCATGGTCATGGTCATCGGCAGCGCGCGCTCGTGGTACTCCTCGTCGCTGGGCTTGATGATCGTGTGCAGCATCATCACGCCGTCGTCGGGCAGCACGTCGTAGGCCCTGGCGAAGAAGTCGGCGTAGCGGTCGCGACCGAAGTGCTCGAACGCGCCGATCGACACGATGCGGTCGACCTTCTCGTCGAACTGCTCCCAGCCCTGCAGCAGCACGCGCTTGCTGCGCGGGCTGTCCTTCGCGTCGAGCAGCTTCTGCACGTGTGCCTGCTGGTTGCGGCTCAGCGTCAGACCCACCACGTTGACGTCGTGGCGCTCCAGCGCACGGTTGATCGTGGCGCCCCAGCCGCAGCCGACGTCGAGCAGCGTCATGCCTGGCTCCAGGCCGAGCTTGCCGAGCGACAGATCGATCTTGGCGAGCTGGGCCTCCTCGAGCGTCATGTCATCACGCTCGAAGTAGGCGCAGCTGTAGGTCTGCGTCGGGTCGAGGAACAGCCGGAAGAAGTCGTCGGACAGGTCGTAGTGCGCCTGGACGTCCTCGAAGTGCGGCGTGAGGCCCTCGGTCTGGCTCGGTGTGTCTGACAAGGTGATGGCCCCTTGGCGTCGTGAGATGGTGTCGGCTGATTCGTTCACACGAAGGGCTCCACCCGGCTCGGGAGCCCTGCCCGTACGTCCTGGGCAGTGTATGCACAGTACCCGAGCGGTTCGACACCCGGCGAATCCCGCACCCGCGCGCCCGTCGACGCGACGGCCCGGCGAAAGTCGCGCTGAACTGGGCTTTCCGTCACGGTCCCAGGGGTCGGGCAGTCTCGGACACCTCGTACTCGGCGACCGATGCGCCCAGCAGCGCCGCGTTCTGTTCGTCGCTGGGGCCGCTGCCGCGGAACGTCTCCACGGCCGCACGGGAGTCCCATCGTTCGAAGACGTTGATCCGGCCGGGTTCGATCAGGTCGGCTCCGATCGCGAAGTCCAGGCAGCCCGGCGCCGCCCTCGCTCCGCGCACCACATCCGCGCAGCCCTGCAGGTAGTCCGCCCGGGCCTCCGGTGCGACGGTCAGGTGTCCGGACACGATCACGTGCTCGGCCATGGGGTCCTCCTCGTGGCGCTAGTTCTCCCGAGGCAGCAGTTCGGCGGCGAACGTCTCGACGAAACCGTCGAGGTCGCTGCCGCCTGCCGGCCTCACCACGAACTTGGACAACCCGGCCGCGGTGAACTCATCGATGAGGCGGTGCAGTGCGGGCCAGCCGTCGGCGACGAGGTCGGCGGGATCCACGTCGGGACGGCGGCTGCGGACCGCGGCCCTCAGGTCCTCACCGAGACCGCCCTCGCTGACCGCGAGGTTGATGCCGAAGTGGTCGGCCTCGATCTCCCGTCCCGCCTCGGCGGCGGACTCCTGGATCAGCTGCACCGCCCGCCGCGCCTCGTCGGGCGTGACGAAGCTGCCGAGCCAGCCGTCGGCCAGCCTGCCGATGCGACGCAGCCCGGCGGGCGCGGACCCGCCGAGCCAGATGTCGAGCGGCCTGGCCAGGCGTGGCTGCACCTCGGGCGAACTCACCGAGAAGAACTCACCGTCGAACGGCTCGCCGTCGGGTTGGAGTGCAGCGCGCAGCAGGGCCAGCGACTCGTCGAACACCGCAGCCCGCCTGCCCTCGGGCACCACGAACAGTTCGCGCTCGGTCGCGATCGCCGATCGCAGACCGAACACCGGCAGCACCCGCTTGGGGGCGAGCGCCGCCAACGACGCGAGTTGCTTGGCCACCAGCACCGGGTGCCTGCCCGGCAGCACGACGACCGACGTGCCCACCTTCAGCCGCGTGGTCCTCGCCAGCGCGAAGGCCATGCCGATGAACGGGTCGACGGCCTTGGTGTACACCAGCTCCGAGAACCAGAGGGAGTCGATCCCGAGCTCCTCGAGGCGGTCGACGAGGCCGGGCAGAGCGTCGGGGGCGGTCTCGCCGGCCAGGCCGACGCCGAAACGGATCTTCATCAGGGGCGAGCGTAGCGACGGGGGGAGGAAGGAAGCCGAAACTCCGCGCGCATCTGCATGAACCGGAACAGCCCGGCCCGTCCGGCGATGGGCTGATAGGCGTCGACGAGATCGCTGACGAATCGGTCTCGCTCGCCCGTGTCGAGCCGGTCGGTCCAGCCGGTGGTGCCCACCGCGCACCACCGCGCGAACGCCTCGGCTGAGCCGAAGTCCCACTCGCGGTCGGTGACCGTCAGCTGTGACAGCGACAGGCCCGCGTCCGCCGCGAGAGCGCCGTAGTGGTCGGGGTCGACGTGGACGAACGGCGCTCGGAATCCGTCGAACCGCGACTGCCACGCCGTGCTGCGGCTCACGTCCATGGCGACCGCCTCCAGGCTGGGCCGCGGGCCCGCGCACACCATCTGCACGGTGGCGCGCGCCCCCGGCTTGAGTGCCGCGGCGATCTGGCTCAGGGCCTGGTCCTGTTCGGGCACCCAGTGCAGCGCGTTGAACGACACCACCGCATCGAAGGTCTCGGTGAACGGCAACCGCCGCGCGTCGGCGACGGCGAACCGGGCGGCCGATCCCCGCTCGGTCGACGCGGCCTGCGCCGTGGCGATCATCCGCCGTGACGCATCGACGCCGACCGCGATGCCCGACGGCACCCCGTCGGCGATCATCCGCGTGAGATAGCCGTCACCACAACCGATGTCGAGCACGCGCTCCTCCGGCTCGACGTCGAACCCGGCGACGGCGTCGGCGATCATCGCGCGTTGCAGCCCGCTGACCTCCGCGTAGTCGTATCCGCTCCAGTCCACCACGATGCCCAGTATCGCCCCACCCGGCGCTGGTTCGCCGCGCGAGGGTGGCACGCTGAGTCCGCGGCCTGCGCCGAGGCCGACCAGCCGGACAGACGAGGGAGTGCCCCTGATGAAGGCATCAGTGACCGTGTCCATGGCCGCCCCGCCGCAGCAGGTGTGGGAACTGGTGTCGGACGTCCGCAACACCGGCCGGTTCTCCCCCGAGACGTTCGAGGCCGAGTGGCTGGGCGGCGCGACGGGTCCGGAGTTGGGCGCGAAGTTCCGCGGTCACGTCCGGCGCAACGAGATCGGTCCGGTCTACTGGACGACGTGCCGTGTGACGGCGTGCGACCCCGGCCGCGAGTTCGGCTTCGAGGTCCTCATCGGCGACCGCCCCGTCAACAACTGGCACTACCGGTTCGAACCCTCGGCCACCGGTACCGACGTCACCGAGTCGTTCTTCATGAACGAGGGCCTGTTCACCACGCTGTTCGGGTTGTTCGGCGGCCAGTTGCGCCGCCGCCGCAACGTCCGCGACATGCGCAAGACGCTCGAGGGGATCAAGGCGGTCGTCGAGGCCTGACTCTCGAGACCCTCAGTCGAAGACGAAGTCCGCGGCGTTCACCTCCCGCGTCCACGTCCAGTAATCGACGAGCCGCCACGGGCTGAGCGTGTACACCTCGCCGTAGGCGTTCTTGTAGAACGAATGCTCGATCGACGGCTGCGACCAGACCATCTTGCTCATCTCGTCCTGGCTGCGGCGCACCCAGTCGTCGCAGACGTCCTGGCGTGGCTCCATCGACCGGTGACCGTCGGCGATCAACGTCGTCAAACAGTCTGTGATGTAGCGCATTTGGCATTCCGAGTGGAAGATCAGGCTGCCGCCGCTGGCGAGGTTGGTGCCGGGGCCGTACATGCAGAACAGGTTCGGATACCCGGGCACGGTGACGCCGAGATAGGCGACCGGTCGCTCACCCCAGCGGGCCGTCAGGTCGTCGCCGTCGCGGCCCAGGATCGTCATCGGCCAGAGCACCCGGTTGGCGTGGAATCCGGTGGCGTAGACGATGACGTCGGCCGGATGCCGTACGCCGTCCTCGGTCACGACGGCGTCTGCCTCGATGCGGGTGATCGGCGTCCGTACGAGGTCGACGTCGTCGCGCGTCAACGTCTTCAGCCACGTTCCGTTGTCCTGCAGGGTGCGCTTGCCCGTCGCTGGATAGTCGGGCACCACCTTCGCGGCCAGCTCGGTGTCGCCGTCGAGCTGGCTGGTGATCCAGTCGGTGAAGACCAACCGCGTGACCTCGCTGATCTCGCTCACCGCGCGCTGCTGGTCGGGGTAGTCGGGATCGACCCGGGCGGCGTCGAGCCCCTTGTCGCAGCCCGGCCAGAACAGCAGGAACCGGTACCACCTGCCGTAGAACGGCAGGTGCCGCAACGCCCATTGGACGCCTGCCCCGACCTCGGCGTGGTAGTTGGGGTTGGGGAACATCCACTGCGCGGTGCGCTGGAACACGGTGAGGTGCGCTACCTCGTCCGCGATGGCCGGGGCGATCTGGAAACCGCTGGCGCCCGCCCCGATCATCGCGACGCGCTTGCCCGTCAGGTCGACCGAGTGATCCCACTCCGCCGAGTGGAAGGCGTTGCCCGCGAACGAGTCTCGGCCCGGTATGTCGGGCACCTTGGGCCGGTTCAACTGGCCGACGGCGCTGATCACCGCCCGCGCGGTGAGGTCGGCGCGGTTGCCGTCGCGATCCCGTGTCGAGACCGTCCAGGTGGCGGTGTCGCCGTTCCAGCGAGCCTCCGTCACCTCCGTCTCCCAGCGCACGTGGGGGCGGATGCCGTGGCGGTCCATGACGCCCTCGAAGTACTCCTGCAGTTCGGGCGCCTCGGCGAAGAAGTGGGTCCACTGATCGGTGGGTTCGAAGCTGTAGCAGTAGAAGTGGTTGCCGACGTCG
>JAQSXQ010000212.1 GCA_029256565.1 Mycobacterium sp. | reverse complement strand
GTGGCCTCGGGGCCGCCCTCGGTCGTCAGCTGGAAGGGAACTGCTTCCAGTACCTTCTCCAGGATGGGGTCGAGTGGTGTCGGGCTGACGGGAGCGTCGTCTGCGGGCATGGGCACAACGTACGCATCGTCGCGATCGCGCATCGCGTGGGTCGCCGCCGGCGTGGTCGGCGCGGCGTACGGGGTGTTCCTGGTCCTGACCGCCGCACGGCTACCGTCGGGCGCCGACCTCACCGGCCAGTTCGCGCTGCAGCCCGCGGTCAAGGCGCTGACCGCCGTGCTGCTCGCAGTCGCCGCGCTCGGTCACCGGGTGGTGCGCGAACGTCGTTGGCTCGTCGCGGCTTTGGCGTTCTCCGCCGCGGGCGACGCCCTGCTCGCCGTGCCGTGGTGGGAGCCGTCGTTCGTACTCGGCCTCGGTGCGTTCCTCGTCGCGCACCTGTGCTTCCTGGCCGCGTTGCTCCCGCTGGCCCGCCGCACCACCCCGCGGGTCGCGGCGTGCGCCGTCCTCGTCGTCGCCTGCGTCGCCCTGCTCGTCTGGTTCTGGCCGCGCCTCGTCGCCGAGGGGATGGCCGTGCCGGTCACCCTCTACATCGTGGTGCTCGGAGCCATGGCCTGCGCGGCGCTGCTTGCCGACCTGCCGACGCCGTGGACGGCGCTCGGCGCGGTTTGCTTCGCAGTGTCCGACGGCATGATCGGCATCGGGAAGTTCGTGCTCGGTTCCGAGGCGCTCGCCGTCCCGATCTGGTGGGCGTATGCCGCGTCGATCCTGTTGATCACCGCGGGGTTCCTGTTCGGTCGAGGACCTACGGCGTCGGCGGGCGCTGCTACACCGGCCGAGTGAGCACGACCAGACAGGCCGCCGAACACGAGCCGATCGCACGCGTGCTGCCCATGCTGTCGGTGCCACATCTCGATCGCGAGTTCGACTACCTGGTCAGCAGCGTCCGATTTCACGGCAGACTCGTCGACGCCTTCATCCTGGAACGGCGTTCGGACACCGACCACGTCGGCAAGCTGGGCTGGCTCGACCGCGTCGTGTCGGCCGAGCCCGTCCTGACCCCCGACGTCCGGCGCCTGGCCGAGGCCGTCGCGACCCGCTACGCAGGAACCCGGCCCGACGTCCTGCGGCTGGCCGTGCCGCCGCGCCACGCCAACGTCGAGAAGCAGGCCGTCGCCGAGCTGGCCCCGCTCGTCACCACCGACGTCGATCCGGCCGGGTGGTCGGTGTACGGCCGGGCCGAGGCCTTCCTGGGTGCGCTCGCCGAGGGCCGGGCGGCGCGCGCGGTGTGGCAGGCGCTGCCGGGGGAGCAGTGGGCCGATCGGCTGGCCGAGGCGGGGGCGGCGGTGGTCAACTCCGGCCGGGCTGCGCTGGCCGTCCTGCCCGACCAGAGCGACGTCGACGCGCTGCACGCCGCCGCGTCCCGGCACGTCGACCCGACCAGGGTGGTCGCGCTGTCGGCCGGGCTGGGACCCGCCGAACGGTACCGCCGCTGGCTGGCCGTGCTGCGCGGCAGCGCCCGCTTCGTGATCGGCACCCGCAGCGCGGTCTTCGCACCCGTCGCCGACCTCGGACTAGTCATGGTCTGGGACGACGGCGACGACAGCCTCGCCGAACCGCGCGCGCCGTACTCGCACGCCCGCGAGGTGGCGATGCTGCGCGCCCACCAGGTGCGCTGCGCGGCGCTGATCGGCGGGTACTCGCGGACCGCCGAGTCGCAGGCCCTGGTGCGGTCCCGGTGGGCACACGACCTGGTGGCCCCCCGCCCGCAGGTGCGGGCCAGGGCGGCGCGGGTCGTCGCCATCGAGGACAGTGCCTACGCCCAAGAGCGCGACCCGGCAGCGCGCACCGCCCGGCTGCCGACGATGGCGCTGGACGCCGCCCGCTCCGCGCTGACGGCGGGCGCGCCCGTGCTGGTGCAGGTGCCGCGGCGCGGGTACGTGCCCGCACTCGCATGCGGACGCTGCCGGGCCATCGCCCGCTGTCGGCACTGCACCGGGCCGCTGTCACTGCCCGACCGCGACACGACCGGCGCGGTGTGCCGCTGGTGCGGCCGACACGAGCCCGCACTGCGGTGCGCCCGCTGCGGGTCGGACGCCGTGCGGGCCGTCGTGGTCGGTGCCCGGCGCACCGCAGAGGAACTCGGCAGGGCCTTCCCGGGCACCACCGTCGTCACCTCGGGCGGGGATGCCGTGCTCGCGACGGTTCCGGACACTCCGGCCCTGGTGGTCGCGACGCCGGGCGCCGAACCCGTCGCGCCGGGCGGGTACGGCGCCGCGCTCCTGCTCGACGGATGGGCGCTGCTCGGCAGGCAGGACCTGCGTGCTGGGGAGGACGCGCTGCGCCGTTGGATGGCCGCGGGCGCGCTGGTGCGGCCGCAGTCCGAGGGCGGCGTGGTCGCCGTCGTCGCCGAGTCCGCGATCCCGACGGTGCAGGCACTCGTCCGGTGGGATCCCGTGGCGGCGGCCGAGGCCGAACTCGACGCGAGGACCGAGGTCGGGCTGCCGCCCGCCGCGCACATGGCGGCGATCGATGGTGACGTCGCATCGGCGGCCGCCCTGATCGACACCGCGACACTTCCAGAGGGGGCCGAGGTGCTGGGGCCGGTGGACCTGCCGCCCGGCGCGCGCCGCCCCGCGGGCGAACCGGTCGACGGACCCGTCATCCGCATGCTCGTCCGGGTGCCGCGCGAGCAGGGCCTCGAATTGGCCGCGGCATTGCGCAAGGCCACCGGCGTGGCCAGCGCCCGCCACGACGGATCGCCCGTTCGCGTACAGATCGACCCGCTGCACATAGGGTAAGGCGTCCAAACCAGGGAGGTGACGTGCGCAGGATCCTCGGATGGTTGCTTCTCCTCGGGCTGATCGCCCTCGGACTGCTGTGGCCGCTGGTGTTCAGTTCCGGCTCCGCCGCAGGCGCCGCCGACGACCCCGTGGTGATCACCGACTACCGCGCCGACTTCACCGTCAGCGCCGACGGCGACCTGACCGCGGTCGAGACGATCACCGGTGACTTCCCGCCAGGACGGCACGGCATCTTCCGGTACTGGGACGTCGCCAACCGCAACGAGCCGTCCGTGCGGCAGACCCCGGAGATCACGTCGATCCTCCTGGACGGCGAGCCGGTGGCCAACCAGTTGCTCTGGGAGGACGCCGACCGGTTCCGCGTCGCCAAGATCGGCGACCCCGACAGCACGTTGTGGCCCGGCGCCCACACCTACGAGATCCGGTACACCATCGACGGGGTGCTCGACCCCGGCACGACGGGAGCGGATCGCCGCTTCGCCACCGAGGTGGGCCGACCGGATTCGGAGAGCACGTTCTTCTGGAACGTCGTGGCGCCGTCGTGGAACAACGAGATCGAGCGCGTGCGCATCCGCGCCACCCTGCCCGGCGACGTGACGGGTGCCCGGTGCGCGGTCGGCTTCGGGGTCGGGCGCGCGTGCACCGGCCTGACCGTGGACGGCGACACCGTCGAGTTCTCCGCGACCGACCTGCCACCGCGCACGCCTGTGACGCTGCGGGCCGGCGTGGACGTGCCGACGCCGCAACGCGTCGAGTTGCCGTGGTCGCAGTCCTGGGACCGCGTGTTCGGCCAGTCCGTCGTCACCGCGGCGTGGGTGCTCGGCATCACGGTCGCGGCAGGCGCGGCGGGCTATCTCTGGTACCGCACCACCGTGGAGCCGGTACCCGGGGCGCCCGTGCAGTACGAACCGCCGCCCGGTCTCGGGCCCGTGCAGACCGAGTTCGTCCGCACCGAGCGCGCGCCGCGCAACGGCTTGACGGCGACGCTGTTCCACCTCGCCGAACGCGACCTGGTCGAACTCCGCCAGGTGAGCGACACGCAGTGGAACGTGCGGGGCATCGCCGAGCGCAAGGACTGGATCGACGTCGACCCGGTCGGCATTGCGGTCGCGTCCACCCTCAAGGTGATGGGCCGGGGGACGGTCTTCGAGGCGAGGGAATCGGCCAAGGCGGGAGCGAAGCTGCAGAAGGCCAAGAAGGAACTCGCCGAGGCGGTCCGCAAGTGGGCGCGCGACGAGAAGCTGACGGAGACGCGCAGCAAGGAACTGTGGATCCGTTCGGCCAACGCGGTCGCGGCGATCCTCGCGCTGTGCGGCTTCTTCCGGTGGGGCTTTCCCGCCACGATGTGGGGCCTGCCGTTCGCGGCGTTCTTCGCGCTCACCGTCGGGGCGTGGGCCGCCGGCGTCGGCACGAGGCGCACCGAGGCGGGCCGCCAACTGTGGTCGCGTGCCGAGGGTTTCCACCGGCTGCTGTCGACGGATTCCGCGGAGACGCGCTTCGACTTCGCCGCCCGCAAGGATCTCTACACGGCCTACGTTCCCTACGCCGTGGCGGCGGGTACCGCGGCGGCATGGGCGGAGAAGTACCGGGCCGCCACGGGAACCGCTGCACCGCAACCGGTCTGGTACCACTCCTCGTCGAGTTCGAGCGACGGTGACTCGTCCATCGGCTCGGGCGGCGGGGCGGACTTCGACGGCTTCGAGTCGGCGCTGTCCTCGTCGATCGGCGCGTACACCGCGTCACAGGCGTCGTCGTCCTCGAGCAGCGGCAGCAGTTCGAGCAGCAGCAGTAGCAGCGGTGGTGGCGGTGGCGGCGGCGGAGGAGGAGGTGGCGGCTCGTGGTGACCGCGGTACTCGTCCTCGTCCTGATGTTGCTATCGCTGGTGCTCGTCGGCTTCGTGGTGGGCTACAACAAGATCCGGACCGCCGACGTCCGAGTCGCCGAGGCGCTGGCGGGCATCGACGTGGAGCTGACCCGGCGCGCGTCGCTGATCCCGAGCCTGGTGCACACCGTCGAGACCTTCGCCGTGCACGAGCGGACGCTGCTCGACCGGGTCACGTCGGCGCAGAACGCACTCACGTCCGCAACAGGCGGCACGTCGGTGGCGCAGCGCAGTGCCGCCGAACGCGACCTCGACGACGCGGTGGGCCTGCTGCTCGCCGCCGGCCGCAAGCAATCGCAGTCCGCGGCGTCGGAGAACTTCCTGAATCTGCAGGAGAACCTGGCCGACACCGAGAAGACGCTGGCGTTCGCGCGCCAGTACTACAACGACGCCGTCGCCACCCTGAACCGGTTGGTCGGCACCATCCCGTGGATGCTCGTCGCCCCTCTGGCAGGCGTCGGCGAACGCGAGTACTACCAGATGCCACGCTGATAGGTACACGGCCGAGACATCCCACTGACACCCGAGGACGAAGACCAACCATGCGAATCGTGTTCGCAGGCACGCCCGAGCCTGCACTGCCGTCCCTGCGCCGCCTGATCGACTCGCCACGCCACGACGTGGTGGCCGTGCTGACCCGGCCGGACGCGGCGTCCGGTCGACGCGGCAAGCCCGCCCCGTCGCCGGTCGCCGCGCTCGCGCTCGCCGAGGGCATCCCGGTGCTGCGTCCCGAACGGCCCAACTCCGAGGAGTTCGTCGCCGAGCTGACCGGCTACGCGCCCGACTGCTGCGCCGTCGTCGCCTACGGCGCGCTGCTGCGTGACGGGCTGCTGGCCGTGCCCCGCCTCGGGTGGATCAACCTGCACTTCTCGGTGCTGCCCGCATGGCGGGGCGCCGCGCCGGTCCAGGCCGCGATCGCGGCGGGCGACACCGTCACCGGCGCAACGACGTTCCAGATCGAACCGAGCCTCGACTCGGGGCCCGTCTTCGGCGTCGTGACCGAGACGATCCGGCCGACTGACACCGCAGGCGACCTGCTGGGACGGCTGGCCACCTCGGGCGCGGGCCTGCTCGAGTCGACCCTCGACGGGATCGCCGACGGATCGTTGACCGCGGTGCCGCAACCCAGCGAGGGCGTGACCGTCGCCCCGAAGATCACCGTCGAGGAGGCGCGCGTGCGATGGGATCTGCCCGCCCACGTGGTCGACCGGCGGATCCGGGCCGTGACGCCCAACCCGGGAGCCTGGACCACGATCGGCGACCTGCGCGTCAAGCTGGGACCGGT
>JAQSXQ010000211.1 GCA_029256565.1 Mycobacterium sp. | reverse complement strand
AGGGTCATCCCGCCACCCAGGGCGACGTCGGCGCCCAGTCGCGCGCCGACGGTCACCACGGCGCCGAGTTCCTCGTCGAGTTCGCGTGCGAGTGCCTCGGCGTCGCTCTCCCCCGCCGCCACCTTGCCGCCGGGCAGTTCCCACAACCCGGCCAGTTCCGCCGGTCGTTCGCGCTGGGCCACCAGCAGCGTCGCCCCGGCGATCAGTGCGCCCGCGACGACGATCTGGTTCGGCACGCACCGACGGTATACCGTCGATTCATGGCCGTGCTGACCGATGATCAGGTGGATGCCGCACTAGCCGATCTCGACGGATGGGAACGCGCCGACGGGGCGCTGCGCCGCTCGGTCGAGTTCGGCGCCTTCCTCGACGGCATCGACGCCGTCCGTCGCGTCGGGGAGCACGCGGAGGCCAAGGATCACCATCCCGACATCGACATCCGTTGGCGGACAGTGACCTTCGCGCTCGTCACGCACTCCGAGGGCGGGATCACCGCCAAGGACGTCGAGATGGCGCGCGACATCAACGGGATCGTCGGCCGGTAGCCGCGATCCATCCGAGCGTCGCCAGCGTGGCGACGATGTAGATCAGGCCGGCCCAGGCGAGGTACCAGGGTCTGCCGATCTCCCAGATGGTCGGCTGGGCGAAGCTCAGCAGCCACGGCACGCCGATCAGGATCAGCACCAGCCAGCCCCAGCCGAGCACCCTGGCGCCGCGGCGCTCCCGCTTCGGTCCGTGCAGGAGCCACACGATCAGCGGGACGAGCCACACCCAGTGGTGCGTCCACGAGATCGGCGAGAGCAGCAGCCCGAACAGTTGCACGACGAGGATGCCGCCGAGGCGGTCGGACCCGACGTCGACGGCCCGCCACGCCAGCACGGCGAGTACGGCGGTGACGACGAGTGCGGCGACCACGATCGGGCCGTAGCCGGCGTCGTGGCCGAGGATGCGCGAGATGCCGCCGCGCCAGGACTGGTTGAACGACGTGCCGATGGGACCGATCCGGTCGGCGTCGCCGAGCAGGTCGGTGAAGTAGAACCGGGCCTGATCACCGAGCACCAGCAGCGACACGCCGATGGTGCCGAAGAAGACGAGGCCCGAGAACAGTGCGGCGCCCCAGCGCCTGACCCCGACGAAGTACAGCCCGGACACCGCAGGCGTGAGCTTGATGCCCGCGGCCAGCCCGACCAGCAGACCCGACAGCCACCACCTCGAGCTGAGCACGGCGACCAGCACCGCGAGTACCAGGATGACGTTGACCTGGCCGTAGTCGAACGTGCTGCGCAGCGGTTCGGTCCAGATGCCGACGGCAGTCCAGAGCATGGCCAACCGGTGTTCGGCGTGGCCGAGCAGTCGCAGGGCCACCCACACCACGCCGTAGAGCGCGGCGATGATGCCGACCTGCCACGCGAACGACAACACGCCGAACGGCACCAGGTGCAGCGGCTCGAACACCACGGCGGCGAACGGCGGATAGGTGAAGGGCAGCGGGAAGTCCGGCGTTTGCTCGGCGTAGACGAAGTCGTACAGCGGGCGCCCGGTGCCGATGGTCGCCGCGCCGCCGACGTAGACGTGCAGGTCGACGAAGTTCGCGCCGTTGGGCACCAGGTAGGTCCATGCCAGCCGGGCGGCCACGCTGAGCGCCAACAGCCACGGCGCCAGCCGAGCCAGGCGGGCCGGTGCCGTCGTCGCTACCGGCGGGGCCGGGGAGTGCTCGTCTATCCGCACGACTCTAGCGATCGGTCACCATGTGCCGTCGTATGCGTAACGGTTGCATAAATGCCACACGTGTCACTTGAGTAACTCCAGTAACTCCGTAGCTTCGGTGACAGACCTGCCGCCAACGGATTGGAAGATTCATGCACTTCGCCAGAAAACTCTTCGCTACCAGCATGATTGCTGCAGCGAGCACGATCGGTGCCGCGCTGGCGTTGAGCGCGCCCGCCGTCGCCGAGCCGGCACCCGCGCCGGCTCCCGCGCCCGCCATGCCTGCGATCCCGGGACTGCAGAACTTCCTCAACCCCGCCAACGCGCCGATGATGCTGCAGGGCCTCGCCTCGGCACTGTCCGGCGGTGGAGCCGCGCCCGCAGCGGCAGCAGCCGCCCCGGCAGCACCCGCCGCCGCGACCGCATCGGTGAGCCTGCCCGCAGGTCAGGGACCGCTGAACCTGCCCGCCACCGCTGCCGCAGCACCCGCGGCCGCCACCGCTGCCGCTGCGCCCGCACAGGGCCTGCTGCCGTCGGCCGAGGTCAACCTGCCGCAGCTGCCCGGCGGCACGACGCCCCTGCCGCAGCAGGTCGCGTTCCCCGGTGACCTGGCGTCGCTGATGCCGGCAGGCACCCCCCTGGCGAACCTCCTGCCGAAGTCGCCGGCTCCGGCTGTCACTGCGCCCGCAGCGGCAGCTCCCGCCGCGGCTGCTGCTCCGGCAGCGGTCGCTCCGGCTGCCGCCGGTCCGGTCCAGAGCCTGGAAGGCCTTGCACCGCTGGTCTTCCCGACATCCGCGTTGCCTTGATCGACCGCTGACTAGCCGCTTACCGCTATCTATCCCGGGAGAGTCATGACATCGATGAGGACGCTGTTCGTCGCGCTGGGCGCGTCGGCCGCACTGACGTTGGGAGGCCAGGCCATCGCCGCGCCCGCCAACGCCGAACCCGTGCAGCCGGTGCCCGCGCCGATCAACGGCCTGCAGGCACCGGGCCTGCCGGCGATGGAGAGTCTGGGGCCCGCCATTCAGCAGGCGGCCGCCGACCCGACCAACGCCGCATCGATGCTCATGGCCGCCGCAGCGGCGTTCGCGGGCAACTCCGCGGCACCGACCGACTCGAAGAACGTGGCGGCTGCGGTCAACCAGTTCGTCGCCGATCCTGCGGTTTCCCAGGTGGCACACTCGCCCGCGGCGCAGGCGGCGCCCGGTGCCGACGTGCACCTGCCCGCAGGCGTCAACCCCGAACACGTCGTCGGGCCGATTCCGGTTCCGGAGGGTGCGCCTGCGCCGGAGGCCGCGGCGGTGGCGGCACCCGCGGCCGCCCCCGCACCGGTCCCCGCGCCCGACGCCGCACCGGTCCCGGCGCCGCCCGCACCCGAGGCCGCCGCACCGCTGGCCGCGCCCGCACCTGCACCCGAGGCCGCTGCCCCGGCACCCGCGCCGGACGCCACCCCCGGTCCGGCACCCGCGCCGGGCGCCAACCCGGCCTTCGGACCCGACGCCCCCGTGACGCAGGACTTCATGTACCCGTCGATCAGCAACGGGTGCACCAAGGACGGCGGAAACGTTCTGGCGACGGCGATCTCGGTCGCGGGCCCGGCGAAGATCCCCGCCCCGGGACCGGCCGCGGGTCAGACCGCGTACGTCTTCACCGCGGTCGGCACGCCCGGTCCGGCGGCCGAGCAGAAGCTGCCCCTCAACGTCACGTGGGTCAACCTGACCACCGGCGAATCGGGATCGGCGACGCTCAAGCCGCAGGCCGACATCAACCCCGAGGGCCCCACCACGTTGACGGCGATCGCCAACACCGGCTCCGGCAGCATCATGTCCACGATCTTCGGTCAGGTCACGACGACCGAGAAGCAGTGCCAGTTCATGCCGACCATTGGCTCGACGGTGGTGCCCTGAACGCCACCGTCCCAATCCGCGAGCGTGCGCGCCCACCCCTGACGCCGGCCTGATTCACCGGCGGGACGCGCACGCTCGCGGCTCTTGGATTCGGTTTCGAGCCAGGTCGAGGGGTATGGCCCCGGTCAGTACGCCATGAACAGGATCATCTCCCGGTCGTACTCGCGACCGGGATGTGCTTCTGCAAGGTGCGTTTGAGCCTTCTCCACCAGATCGTTCTCGTCCGAGCCGGTGATCGCCTCGCCGCACGGGCAGTTCAAGTGTGTCTTCGCCATGCATCAACGATCCCACGAGCAGGCCCGCCACCGCCGCCGAGACTGCGGACGGATCGCGAAATCGCCTGCGTACGCGATCTCCCAGCAGGCTCGGAGCGCGCGGGTCAAGCCTTGGCGGCCTTCGCCTCATCCATGGCTCAGGCCTTGGCGGCCTTCGCTGCCGCTTTGGTTGCCTTCTTGAACGCCCGCACCTTGTCCAGCGATCCCGCGTCGACGACGTCGGCGACCGACATGTGCGTGCCCTGCTTGCCGTAGTCACCCGCGGCCTCGCGCCAGCCCGCGGGCGTCACGCCGTACTGCTTGCCGAGCAAGGCCAGGAAGATGCGCGCCTTCTGATCGCCGAAGCCGGGCAGCGCCTTGAGCCTGCGCAACACCTCGGGGCCGTCGGGATCACCGGCGCTCCACAGCGCGGCGGCATTGCCGTCGTAGTCGTCGACGATCACCTTGGCGAGGTCCTGCACGCGCTTGCCCATCGAGCCCGGGAAGCGGTGCACTGCAGGTCGTTCGGAGACCAGGGCGATGAACTTCTCCGGGTCGTAGTCGGCGATCTCCCTGGCGTCCAGGTCGCCCATGCGGTCGGCGATCTTGCGGGGGCCGGCGAACGCGACCTCCATGGGGATCTGCTGATCGAGCAGCATGCCGACCAGCAGCGCGAACGGGTTCGACTCCAGCAGCGCATCGGCGGCCGGATCTTGCACGAGCTGCAATTTCGCCATCGGGCCAGTCTAAGGTGAGCCCCGGTCACTCTGACCAGCCCAGACCCGACCGTGCGAGGTGACATGCCTGGCGAGATCGCGTTGGCGCTCGCAGCAGCGCTGATCCTGGCCACCGTGGTCGCAGCCGTCGTCGTCGTGCGGACCCGGCGGGTGGTGGCGACGCCGACCGAGCGCGCGACCCACGAGGCACTGCACACCGCGTCGCTGGCCGCCCACGCGCTGCGCGACGGCCTGAACGCCGATTCGGCCCAGCGTGCGGCACCCTTCCTGCGGCGCCTCACCGGTGCCGACGCCGTGGTGGTCGCCGACGAGGCGGGCCAGCGGCTCGCCCACGACCCGCCGGACGACGACGCCTGGCCGCCCGACGCGCTCGCCGCGGCCGACACCGCCGCGGCCGGCGCGCTGTCCGGGCAGCGCAGGACCATGGCGGCGCACCG
>JAQSXQ010000210.1 GCA_029256565.1 Mycobacterium sp. | reverse complement strand
GGATTCGTCTGTCTCGAGCCACTTCTCGAGTTCGCTCGCGGTCATGTTGACCGCGTCGTGGAACTCCTTGGCCGTCTCGTCGTGGTCGTCGTCCTTGCCGGCCATGTCGCGCCTCCCTACTCGGCGGTCGCGTCACGCCTCTCGTGACGGCGACGTCGCAACGCGAATACCCTCTCGGCGTACACCAAATCATCGCGCCACAACCGTGCTGCCGAGTACCGCATGAGTGGCGTGATCATCGGCGCGACGCCCAGCGCCCTGGCGAATCCGGAGCGATCCGAATACGCGACGACGGCCTCGATGACCGCGGTACGCGGCAGCCCGTCGGGCCCGGGGGCCAGCGGCGTGGCGTGGGTCTCGACGACGCTGCCGCTGCCCTCACCGTCGACGATCTTCATCAGGATGGTTCTGGGTTCGGGGCTGATGAACTCGGCGATCACGGGGACGCCGAGCCGACCGATGCGGAACGTGACGGCCACCGCGAGCGCGTCCTGCTCGACGGGCAGTTCGTCGGCGATCGGCGGCGAACTCAATACTTCGAGCTGGGTGAACGAGTAGGGGTGGAACCAGGATCCGTGCCAGGGGTCGAGGCGGTTGGCGATGACGTCGGCGGGCTCGCACGTGCCGACGAGTCGGGCGACGGCGGCGATGCTCGGCTGCGGCGGGCGGTGGGTGATGATGGGCTCGTCGGTGGGCTCTTCCCCGCCGATGTGGTCGAGGCGAACCCATGCGAGCACCCCGTCGTCGTGCGCCGGGTAGGGCTTCCATCCGGCCTCGCGGCGGCCGGAGAGCCGCAACCCGTGCCAGGGGCAGATGAGCGTGCCGCATTCGACCCGGCCGGTGGACAGGTCGGCCCCGAGGTGGGGGCACTCGGCCGGACCGACGTGCAGATCACCGGCGTCGTCGCGCCAGGCCACCAGTTCCTCCCCAGCGACGTTGGCGGCGAACGGCTGTCGGCCGACGTCCGTGCTCGCGGCGAAGACGTACCAGTTGCCGCTGGGCCGGCTCTGCGAGCGGCGCAGCGCGGACTGGATCAGCGCGGGGGAGGCGTCGCGATAGGTCGGTTCCTGGGCAGCCCAGCGCAGCGGCGGCAACACCTGGAACGGCGACGCCTTGGCCACCCGGGTGGCCAGGGTGCGCAACGCGGTCACGGCGCGTCCGCGAGGAAGGTGTGCACGACTCCGCTCTGCCAGCCGGGCATCGTCTCGCTCCGGACGTTGATGAATCCGTTGCGCTGCAATCGATCCCGGAAAGCGGTCGCACCGTCGAAGCGGTTCACGCTGTCACGCAGGTAGCGGTAGAGGCTCGCGTCACCGGTGCGCAGCTTGCCGAACGGGATGATGATCGCGGTGCTGACTGCGTTCCACGTGATCTTCGCCCTCGGCGAGTCGCGGACGGAGTACTCGTGTATCGCCAGGGGAGCACCGGGCCGCAGCAGCCCGCGGAACTCGGCGAGGGTGGCGTCCGGATCGTCGAGGTTGCGGATCAGGTATGCGGCGAGGATGCCGTCGAACGGACCCTCGATGCCCACGTCGGCCAGCTGCTCCACGTAGGAGTGCACGAAGCGCACGGTCGACGGCCACTCCTTGGCGCGGGCCTGTTCCAGCATGCCCGCCGACCCGTCGACGGCGACGATCTCGGCGTGCGGGGCCACCGACAGCAGTGCGGCCGTGGACAGGCCGGTGCCGCAGCCCGCGTCGAGCAGGCGGAGCCCGCGCCCACCGTCGGGCAGCGCCATGCGTTCCGCCGAGAGCCGAAGGTGTTCGTTGTAGCCGGGATTCGCTCCGACCAGGGCGTCGTACGACTTCGCTCCGGGATCGAATGCGACCGGTACGTCACGACGAACGTTCATGGTGTCCTCCTTGGGTTGCCGCGCCCCTTCACGCTGCCACAGTGTGGTGCACCGTCACGACCCCCGTCCGGCGCGCCGGGCGCGCCAGGCTCGGGTCAGCCCCGTCGCGGCCACGGCGAGGCGGCGCCGCTTGCCGACGGTGGCTCGCTGGTTGAACACCGCGAAGTCGATCTCCTCGATGCGATCGAGGATCTCGGAGTACAGCGTGAGCGCGGCGCTGACGCACGGCCGGGACCGCGGCGCGAGCATGGCGATGCCGCCCTCGGCGTAGTCGTACACCCGGCGCGCGGCCTCGTGCTGCTCGGCCAGTGCGCGGCGGACCCGTTGGTCGGTGCGCTTGTTGTCGTGGCACCACGTCAGCACTTCGCGGTCGACGCCGTGCACGGCGAGTTCGTCGGCAGGCAGGTACACGCGGCCGCGCACGAGGTCCTCGTCGACGTCGCGCAGGAAGTTGGTGAGCTGGAATGCCGTGCCCAACGCGGCGGCGTAGGGGGCCGCCTCCTCGCGGGTGCCGACGGTGCCGAGGACCGGGAGCATCTGCAGCCCGATCACCTCGGCCGACCCGTACATGTAGCGGCCCAGCGCCGCCCGGTCCGGATAGTCGGTGATCGTGAGGTCCATGCGCATCGACTCGAGGAAGTCGTCGAACAGTTGCCAGTCGAGGCCGTACTTGCGCGCCGTGTGGGTGACCGCCGTCAGCGTGGGATCGTCGCCGGAGTCCACGTTGTCGACGAGCCGCTTGAACAGGTCGGTGGCCAACCCCTGCAATCGGTTCGCGCGCTCGTCGACACTGGCCGTGCTGAAGTCGTCGAGGATGTCGTCGGCATGCCGGGCGAAGCCGTAGAGCGCATGCACCGCCGGGCGCTGCTCGGGTGCGAGCAGCCTGGTCGCGAGGAAGAACGTGCGGCCGTACTGGGCGTTGATCGCACGGCACCTGGCATAGGCGTCGCGTAGTTCGGGATCGCGCACCCCCGCGGCGTCCAATTCCGAACTGATCACGACGTCACCGTCCGAATCTGCCTACCCTCTGCCGCGACACCGGTGACCCGGTCGGCCGCAAGGCGCCCGGAGATGATGGCCGTCGGCACGCCGACACCGGGAACGGTCGACGACCCGGCCAGCACCACGTTGTCGATGCCCCGTACGACGTTGGCCGGGCGGAACGGGCCGGTCTGGGCGAAGGTGTGCGCCAGCGCGAATGGCGTTCCCGCCGCCATGCCCTGCCTGGCCCAGTCCGCGGGCGTGATGGTGTGCAGGAGTTCGGCGTCCAGCCCCACACCGGGCAGCCGGCGGGTGACGACGTCGAGCATGCGGTCGACGTACTCGGAGCCGGTGCGGTCCCAATCCATCGTTCCGACCTCGGTGTTCGGCGCCGGGGCGAGCACGTAGAGCAGGTCGCGGCCGGCCGGTGCAAGCCCGGGCTCGCTTGCCGTGGGGCGGGTGACCAGCAGCGACGGATCACCCATCACGCGGCCGTCGTCGATGATGTCGGTGAAGGTCTGCTTCCAGGCGTCACCGAACACGATGGTGTGGTGCCCCGCGGATTCCATTGCCGCGCCCTCGACGGCGCGGCAGCCGACGTGCGCCACGACGGCGGACGGCGCAGGACGCACTTTGAGGAGCCTGCGGGGAGTCCGGCCGAGGAGCCGGTAGGTGTCGGGCAGCTCGGTGGTGAGCACCACGGTGCCCGCCTCGACCCGGCGGCCGTCGGCGGTGCGCACGGCGGTGACGCGGTCTCCGCTGCGTTCCAACTCCGACACCGTTGCGTCGTAATGAAATTCGACGCCTGCGTCGACGGCTGCGGCTGCCATTGCGTCGGGCAGCGCCCGCATGCCGCCCTCGGGGAAGTAGACCCCCGAGACGGTGTCCATGTAGGCGATCACCGCATAGACGGCCAGCGCCCGCTGCGGCGGTACGCCTGCATAGAGCGCCTGGAAGGTGAAGACCCGCACCAGCCGTTCGTCGCTGATGAACTTGCGCACCATGGTGTCCCAGTTGCGGAACGCGCCCATCGCGAGCAGACGCGCCAGCTGCGGCGTGACCAGGTTCAGCGGCGAATCGAAGTTCGAGGAGATGAAGCCGTCGAACTCGGTGCGGTAGAGCCGCGTCAACCACTCGCGCAGCCGGAGATAGCCGCGGGCCTCGTCGGGACCGGAGAAGCGGGTGATCTCCGCGGCCATGAGATCGGCGTCGGCGTACACGTTCAACGTCGACCCGTCGGCGAACGAAGCCCGGTACGCAGGGTCGACGCGGTGCAGCGTCAAACGCGACGCCATGGACTCGCCGACCGCGGCGAACGTCTCGTCGATGATCTCGGGCATCGTCAGCACCGTGGGCCCGGTGTCGAGCAGGTACCCGCCGATGTCCGCCCGGCCAACGCGCCCGCCGGGATGGCTCCCGCGTTCCACGACCGATACGGCGCGACCGCGGCCGGCCAGGTGCAGCGCGGCGGACAATCCCGCAAGGCCCGCACCCACGACCACGACGCGTCCGCTGCCCCCACCCACCGTGCGCATCAGGACGTCCGCAGCGTCGTCGAGGGGACTGTCTGCCGATGGTGGCCCGTACTCAAGCGCATCTCGTTTCTCGTCGCCCGCCGTTTCGCGCCGGGATACCCGCTCGGTCGGCAGCGAATCGGCGAGTAGTGACCCGTAACGATTACGTCATCAGCTCCCCGCGACACCCCGGCCATGATGTCTCCAGCCAATCACGACCAGGGACGTTCGGGAAACGATCGGCCAGGGGAATTCAGCGAATGGAAAGAACTGCTACGGCGCGAGCGCGGGCATCTCGGTGATGCCGAACTCGCGGCGCAGGACCGAGCGCGCGGCGTAGAAGCCGGCCATGCCGTGGACGCCCGTGCCCGGTGGGGTGGCCGACGAACACAGATAGGCCCGTGGAATCGGCGTCGTCCACGGGTCCAGCCGCAGGGTCGGGCCGATCATCGCCGCGAAGAGCGTGGCGCCGCCGACGATGATGTCGCCGCCGACGTAGTTGGCGTTGTGACGGGACATCTGCGCGGCAGGTACGCACCTCGAGGCGACGACGAGGTCGCGGAACCCCGGCGCGGCACGCTCGAACATGGCCGTGACGGTCTCGGTGAGGTCGGCCGTCGAATTCGCGGGGACGTGCGAGTACGTCCACAGCGGGCGACGACCGCGCTCGTCGATGCGAGACGGGTCGGCGACGTG
>JAQSXQ010000209.1 GCA_029256565.1 Mycobacterium sp. | reverse complement strand
GAGCGAGCCCAGCCGGGCAGCATCGCGACCGACGTCGCGGCGAGGATGCCGTACGGGGGTCTGGCCAGCAGCGGCAGCGGCGGGGTCAGCAGCAGGAACTTCGCGGCGTCCCGCGCGGCTGGCGAGCCGGTCAACTCCGGCCGGTAGTCGGAGATGCGTTGCTTGAGTTCGGCTTCCGTGCGCGGCGGGTCGACGACCCCGAGTGCGGCGGCCACCCGAGCGGTGTCGGCGACGTAGTCGTCGCGGCCCTGCTGGTCGAGTGGGTTGGCGCCGTAGAGCTGGTGTGCGACGAGGAAGCTGTCGATCTCGGCGATGTGCACCCACTCCAGCAGATGCGGATCGGAGGCCTCGTAGGCCCGCCCGTCGGCTGCGGTGCCGCGTACCCGGCGATGGATGCCCCGGACCTTGTCGACGGCGCGCTGCGCGTCGTCCGCGGGACCGAACGTCGTGACCGCGAGGAAGGTGCTGGTGCGCTGCAGCCGTCCCCACGGATCGCCGCGGTAGTCGGAGTGCTCGGCCACGCCCGCCATCGCCAGCGGATGCAACGACTGCAGCAGCAGGGCGCGCAGCCCGCCGACGAACATCGACGCGTCGCCGTGCACCCGCCTGATCGGCCGGTCGTCCCCGAACCACCGCGGGCCCGGGGTGTCGTGGATGCGGGCGCGATTGGCGGGGCCCTCGGGGCCTGCCACCAGCCCGAACAGTCGCTGACCGATTTCGTCGCGCACACTGGTCAACCCGGGCAGCGTCACGTCCTCGACAGTACGCGCGGGGACCGACGGGTCAGCTCAGGCGGAATCCCGCGTATCCGGCGGCGGCGATCTCGTCGCACCGCCTGCGGTACTCCGGGATGCCCGCGGTGTAGCCCATGTACATCCGCTTCTTGCCAGGGACGTTGCCGCCGTTGTACCAGGAGTTGCACGACGGATCCATCAGCACGGTCGCCGCGACCAGCGACGTCGCGTGCTCCATCCACTCGGTCTGCGGGCCGGGCAGGGCCTCGATCGCGCGGTGGCCGCGGGACCGGACGTAGTCCACGCAGTCGGCTATCCACTCGACGTGCTGCTCCAGTGCGGTGACGAAGTTGGTCGCCGCCGATGGGCTGCCGGGTCCCTGGACGACGAACAGGTTCGGGAAGCCGGCGACCGCCAAGCCGAGATAGGACAGCGGCCCCTCGCCGGCCCAGAACTCGCGCAGCGACCGACCGTCCCTGCCGCGGACGTCGATGCGGGTCAGGGCGCCCGTCATCGCGTCGAACCCGGTCGCGTACACGATGACGTCGAGTTCGTACTCGGCCCGCTCGGTCCGGATGCCTACCGGCGTGACGTCCGTGATGGGCGCCGCGCGCAGGTCGACGAGGGTCACGTCGTCCCGGTTGTACGTCTCGTAGTAACCCTGATCGATGATCGGACGCTTGCAGCCGAACGGGTGGGTCGGCACCAACGCGGCCGCGGTGTCGGGGTCGTGCACGATGCGGGCGATCGCCTCGCCGTACAACGCCGTCGCCATGCGGTTGGCCTCGATGTCGAAGAAGACGTCGCCCCAATTCAATGCGCCCATGACGCCGTCGGCCTCGATGGCGCGACGCCGCTCCTCGGGTGTCGCCGACTTGATCGGGGGCCGGCTCAGCATGTCGATCAACACCGAGAAGGCGGACAGCCGTGCCGCGCCCACGGCGCTCTCCCGTTGCGCCGTACGGATGTTGGCGTAATCGGCCTTGAGGTCGTCGAGTTCCCCCGGGGCGAAGGGGCGCACGGTCCACGGCAGGGTGAACGCGGGGGAGCGCTGGAACACCGTGAGGTGACCGGCCTGTTTGGCCACGACCGGGATCAGTTGCACGCCTGTCGATCCCGTGCCGATGACCCCGACGCGCCTGCCCGAGAAGTCGACGCCCGCGGACGGCCAGCGGCTGGTGTGCAGTGAGAGCCCGTCGAACGCGTCCATGCCGGGGATGTCCGGCTCGAGGGGGACCGACAGGATGCCCGACGCCGCGACCACGAACGGGGCCACGATCTCGCGGCCGTCCGCGGTGCGAAGCAGCCACTGCGACGCGTCCTCGTCGAACGTCATGGCGACGACCTCGGTGTCCAAGCGGATGTCGCGCCGGAGGTCGAGGCGGTCGGCGACGAAGTTCAGGTAGCGCTCGATCTCCGGTTGTGCCGGCATCGATTCGGTCCACACCCACTCCTGCTGGATCTCGTCGGAGAAGCCGTAGGAGTACTCGATGCTCTCGATGTCGCAGCGCGCACCCGGGTACCGGTTGAACAGCCAGGTGCCTCCGACCGCATGGGCCTTCTCGAGGATCACCGTGCGTAGTCCGCGGCGGCGCAGCTCGTAGAGGGCGTACAGGCCGGAGAACCCGGCGCCGATGATCACCGCGTCCAAGTTGCCATCGGCAGTCGTCATGTGGACCCCTTCCCGCCCCCGGCGCTACGCCGTTCACCGTACCGAAAGGGTTACAGTATGGGATGGGATTCGGCCAGCGGCCGAGGTTCGGGTGCGCTAGTCGGCGAGGTTCGCGGGCACGCTCAGCGCGAGCACCGCGGCGTCGTCCTCGACGCCGGTGCCCAGGCCGTCGAGGAGGTCGTGGATGGCCGTCATGATCGACGTGGCCGTGGTGGGGGAGTTCTCCCGGGCGAACGCCAGCAGTGCGCCGGTGTCGTCGTAGCGCTCGTACCCCCGTCCTGTGCTGGCCTCCGTCAGTCCGTCGGTGTAGAGGACGAGCGTGTCTCCCGGTTCGAGCCGCAGCCGAGTCGACACGAAGTGCGGGTTCCTGGTCATGCCAACGGCCTGGCCACCGGTGGTGTCGGCGTAGTACGCGGTGCCGTCGGCGTACAGCACCAGTGGCGGCGGGTGGCCGCCGCTGGCCATCTCGACGTCGAATCCGCCTTCGGTTCGCGTCAGGCGCCCGTAGATCAGCGTGCAGAACCGGGTCGCGTCGTTGCCGAGTGCCTGGGCGAGCACCGTGTCGAGGTTGCGCAGCACCACCACGGGTTCGTCGTCGATGGCCGCCGCCGCACGCAACGTGTAGCGCGTCAGGCCGGTCAGCACGGCCGCGTCCACGCCCTTGCCGGAGACGTCGCCGAGGAAGAATCCCCACGTCGAACGCGACAGTGGGAACAGGTCGTAGAAGTCGCCGCCGATGTCGTCCTCGGAGGCGGCGTAGTAGTAGTCGGCGGCCTCGAGGCCGTCGGGCGGCGACAGCACCGGCGGTAGCAGGGATCGACGCAGCGTCTCGGCGAAGACCTTGACCCGTGCGCTCTCGCGCTCGGCGCGTTGCCGCTCGTGCAGCAGTTCGCGTTCGTAGGCGCGGCGATCGCTCGCGTCCTGCGCGGTGAGTCGAAGCAACGCGGGATCGCCCTCAGGCGAACGCTTCACGTTGGCGGTGAGGAACATCGGCAGTCGCCTGCCGTCGGTCGCGACGAAGTCGAGGGTGACGCCCGTGAGGTCACCGCTCATGTGCAGGAGCGGGCCGAAGTGCGTCTCGTAGTGGATCGCGCCGCCGATCGTCAGCAGATCCGTGACGAACCTGCCGCGCATCGCGTCAGGGGCGTAACCCAACCACCCCGCGAGCGTGGCGTTGACCATGACGATCCGGCCGTCGGGGGTCGCGACGATGTGTCCGCAGGGCGCGTTCTCCCAGAGGTCGTCGAAGTTCGGCCCGCTCATCCGGGCTGCACGAAGGCGGCGACGGCCCGGGCGGTCGAGTCGGGATCGGTCATGTGCGGACAGTGCCCCGTGGTCGGCAGCGTCACCAGCCGGCTGTCCGGGATGTGGCGATGGACGTACTCGCCGACCTCGCGCGGCGCGATGACGTCGTGTGCGCTCTCGATGATCAGGCTCGGCACCGGGATCCGCGGCAGGTCAGCGCGGTTGTCGGACAGGAACGTGGTGCGGGCGAACACCTGCGAGCGCGCGGGGTCACTGCGGCAGAACGTCGTCGACCACTCCTCCTGCAGGTCGGCATGGTCGGGTCCGACGATGCTCGAGGCCATGGCGCGCGACCAGCCCAGGTAGTTGCTGTCGAGGGAGTCGAGCAGTTCGTCGATGTCGTCGCGCGAGAAGCCGCCGCGGTAGTCGTCGTCGTCGATGTAGCGCGGTGACGGCGTGATCAGCACCAGCTTCGCGAAGCGGTCGGGCTCTGCGATCACCGCCAGCGCCCCGATCATCGACGACACCGAGTGACCGACGAACGTGACGTCCGACAGGTCGAGTTCGGTCACGATGTCGACGACGTCGTCGGCGAACCCCTGCAGTGACGAGTACTTCGCCGGGTCCCAGGCCGACGCGTCGGACCCGCCGAAGCCGACGTGATCGAACAACACCAACCGGAAGTCGGACCGGAGTCGTTCGACGACGGCACGCCACATGTTCTGGTCGCAGCCGAAGCCGTGGGACAGCAGCAGTGTCGGGCCGTCGTCGCCGACGACGGTGATCTTGTTCTTGACACGCACGTCCACGCCGGTCATTTTGTCATCCTCGGTGCGCGAGGCTTGACCGGTTCGGGTCAAACGCCGTATCGCCGTGCCATCGCACGCCGATGCGTGGCCGGTGAGCCGTACAGCGAGCGGTTGAGCGCCGCCCGTTTGAGGTAGACGTGGATGCCGCTCTCCCACGTGTAACCGATGCCTCCGTGCAGCTGCATCGCCTTGCCCGCCACGTCGACGGCCATCGAGGTGGCATGGGATTTGGCCATCGCCGACGACACCGCCGCACCGTTGCCCGCGGCCACCTCGGCGACGGCGACCTCGACGAGTTCGCGCGCTACGGCGATCTGCACCAGCATGTCCGCGCACGCGTGCTTGACGGCCTGGAACGAGCCGATGGGCCTGCCGAACTGGTGTCGCACTCCTGCGTACTCGACGGTGCGGGCGAGCATGGCCTCGGCGAGCCCGAGGCTGTCGCACGCGACCGCGACCGCTGCGCGCTCGCGCAGCGCCTCGGCATCGCCGTCGATCGGCCATGCGTTGGTGGGCGTGGCGTGGTCGGCGGTCACCACGGCCAGCGCGCGCGTCTCGTCGACCACGGGTTGCGGCGTCACGGTGACGACGGCGGTGGCGA
>JAQSXQ010000208.1 GCA_029256565.1 Mycobacterium sp. | reverse complement strand
TTGCGCGGGTGGCTCACCGCGCCGGTGATCGTGCTGTCGGCGCGCACCGATTCGTCGGACAAGGTCGAGGCTCTCGACGCCGGCGCCGACGACTACGTGACGAAGCCCTTCGGGATGGACGAGTTCCTCGCCCGGCTGCGGGCGGCCGTGCGGCGCGGGGCGACGTCGGTCGAGACCGATGAGCCGGTGGTCGAAACAGCCTCCTTCACAGTCGATCTCGCGGCGAAGAAGGTCACCCGCGGCGGGGTCGACGTCCACCTCACGCCGACCGAGTGGGGCATGCTCGAGATGCTGGTGCGGCACCGCGGCAAACTGGTCGGCCGCGACGAGCTGCTCAAGGAGGTGTGGGGGCCCGCGTATGCGAAGGAAACCCATTACCTGCGCGTCTATCTCGCGCAACTGCGGCGCAAACTCGAGGACGACCCGTCGCACCCCAAGCATCTGCTGACAGAAGCCGGCATGGGCTACCGCTTCCAGCAGTGATTCGTGGAGTATTTCCTGCGCTGTCCGCAGGTTATCCGCCACGAATCGCTCGGTGGATCTCGCTGATGACGCGCTCGGGGAACTCGGTCAGGTCGAGCCAGGTGAAGCGGAGCAGCTGGTAACCCGCCAGCGCTATCGCGTTCTGCTTGGTGCGATCGCGCTGAAAGGTATCGGAGTCGGTGTGGAAGGCGAAGCCGTCGACCTCGATCGCGACCTTCGCCCCGCGGAACACGACGTCCACCTCGTATCCGGCGATGCGTCGATTGGCCTGCCAGCCCGTGATGCCAGCGGCCCGCAGCAGTCGCGACAGCAGCCGCTCGGCCTCCGACCGCGTGCCGTCCTCGGCGGCCTGCAACAGCCGGCGTGCGCGAGGCGACCCGTGCCGTCCCGTGTTCCGCAGATGAGCCCGCCACAGCTGGGGAAGTTCGGCGTGATGGCGCTGCAGCGCGTGGTCCAGCAGTGGCGCACCGCCACCCTGGCGGCTCGCTGCCTCGACGATGGTCAGGTGCGTCGCCGTCACCCGCAAGCCGCGGCGCTCCACGAGGTCGGCGGGCGCCAGGTCGCGACGACGCAGCCGCGTGCCGGGCCGGTGCACCCGTCGACGCTCGCGCGCCACGGTGACCTCCACGATCTGCGGCGCGAAGTTGGTCAGGCCCAGCCACCATGCGGCGGCCAGACCGCTCGCGGCGGCGTCACTGCCGTAGCCCAACACCCCGACCCGCACCCTCGCGGCGTCGGTGAACTGCCTGTCCTCGACGAAGAACACGCCGGGTGTGCAGCGGCGCCAGTGACCCGCTCGCACGCGTCGCTCGACGGCGTACGCGCTGAGGCCGATGCCCTGCGCCTGGGCGAGGGTGATGACGCCGTCGTGGTCACGGAGGTGATCGTCGAGTAGTGAAGACATGCCCTTTAGACGCGCGCGGGCCCGAAACGGCTCCCACCACCCGCAGTTGTGGAACATTTCCTGCGCTCGGCGCGGGAAATGTTCCACGAATCGCGACTACATGAGGCGTTTCGCCATCTCCACCAGCGGGTCGTAGAGGTCGAGCACGGCCTGGGGATCGTCCTCGATCAGGGCGTTGGTGACCATGGTGGAGATCGACGCGACCAGGGCCCGGCACATGAACAGGTCCTCGTCCGTTCGGGCGTCGAAGATCGTCGCCACGCCATCGACGAACTGCTGCTGCAACTCCAGGCGTTTGGCCATGGCCTCCGGCCCGGCGGTGTACACGCCGACCAGGTACAGGCGGGACAGGCCGGGATCGGCTGACATCACCGACAGGTAGTTGCGCAGCAGCGCCCCGAAACGCCGTATCGGCGGCCCGTCTGCCGGAGCATCGAGCATCGCTTCGATCACCGCACCCTGCCGACGCCCGTAACTCGCCAGGAAGCAGTCCTGCTTGCTGGCGAACAACTCGTAGAAGGTCTGCCGGGACACCGCGGCGATCTTGATGATGTCGGCAACGCTGGTGTCGCCGTACCCTTTCGCACCCATCGCGCTCTCGAGGCCTTCGAAGATGCGTTCGCGCTGGTGAGACCGCACCTCGTCGCGACTGAGGTGCTGCCGACCTGGCCGAAGTCTCTTACTGTCCATGTCTGGGTGGGCGGATCTCGAGGGTGTGGAAATCGAGTTCAAGCAAGGATCATAGGCACGATTCCGTCGGCGATGGGATTTCGCGCGCACGACCTCGTCAGCGGGCAGCCGTTCGTTTTGCGATAGATAGACATCGGTGTTTATATGAGTGGCGTACCGCGAGGTAGTGGAGCAGCCAGCTACTCGAAGGGGCCGGTGTCGTCGTAACCGTCCGAGGCGGCAGGAAACTGCCCCCGCCGGAGGTGCGATCGGACGGGTCCGGCTGAGGGGATTGGATCCGTCCCCGGCACCGCCCCGCGGTAACACTCACACGCTTCGAGCGTCAGCCCGCCGCCGTCTCCTCGGCCAGGCCGATCAGCTTCGCGCGCACCAGATCCGGCCGCTCGTCGAGGATGAAGTGCCCCGTCTCGGCCGACTCGAACGTGTAGTCGTCGGCCTTCGCGGTCTCGGGCGACGCCAGCGACGGGTGCACGGCGACATCGCCGAGCCCGAACAGCACGCGGATGGGCACGGCGGTCCGCCGGGTCTCGGGATTGCTTGCACCAGAGAACAATTCGCGGCGCAGGAAGGTCCGGTAGGTGTCGGTTCCCGACCGCGCCCCCACGTCGGTCTTGAAGCGGTCGGCGTAGACGCGAGCCACCTCGCGATTCAACCGGTGCCGGGCCGGACCGAATTGGAACACCAGCCGCTCCAGGTACGGGGTGCGCTGTTGCAGCGGGACGCCGATCGACGCGACGAACGGCTGGTACAGCGCGAACCGCCACAGGTGCGGGCCCACCGATCGCGCGGTCTGCCACGGGTGGGCCATGTTCAACACCAGATAGCCCTCGAACCGCTCGGGCTCCCGCAACACCATCAGATAGCCGATGTAGGCGCCCCAGTCGTGGCCGATCAGCAGCACCCGGTCCAAACCCAGCGCCTCGATGAGCGCCAGCACGTCGCTGGCGACGTCCTCCTTCGCCCACTGGTGCGGCGCAGGCCCAGACCACCCGTAGCCCGGCAGGTCGGGCGCGATGATCCGCAACCCCGGCGGCGGGTCGGCCAGCAGATCCCGGTACGCCCAATGGTGCTGTGGCCAGCCGTGCAGGGCGATGACGGGCCGGCCGTCGGCGGGACCCGCCTCGGTGACGTGGAACCGCACACCCCGCGCTTCGACGAACGACCGGCGCACCCCCGCGATGGGAGGCGGCTCTTGATCGTCGGACGACGGGTTGTTCAACGTCGTGTCAGTAGCCATGCCTTGGAACTATAGGGAACTCTCGAACCCACCGACAGGCCCCGTCGCCACCGCCCGGCGCGCTACCGTGCCGGTATGGCCGGCGCACGCGGATACCAGGAAGTCTTTCAAGCCAGCATCGACGACCCGGAGGCGTTCTGGGCCGAGGCGGCGCGTGCGGTGACCTGGACCCGCCCCCCGACGCGCATCCTCGACGACTCCAACCCTCCCCTGTACCGCTGGTTCCCAGACGCCGAGCTGAACACGTGCGCGAATGCGCTCGACCGGCATGTTCACGGCGGGCAGGAGCGCAGCGACTCGGGGAATCAATACGGTGGTCGCGGCGAGCAGGCAGCCCTGATCTACGACTCCCCCGTCACCGGCACCAAGCGCACCTACACCTATCGCGAACTCCTCGACCACACTGCGCGATTCGCCGGCGTCCTGCGCGAGCACGGGGTGGGCAAGGGCGACCGCGTCGTCATCTACATGCCGATGATCCCCGAGGCCGTCATCGCGATGCTGGCCTGCGCCCGCCTCGGCGCCATCCACTCCGTCGTCTTCGGCGGGTTCGCCGCGCACGAGCTGGCCGCCCGCATCGACGACGCCCGACCCGCCGTCGTCGTCTCGGCGTCGTGCGGCATCGAACCCACCCGCACCGTCGAGTACAAGCCGATGCTGGACGCCGCACTCGAGGCGGCCGAACACGACACCCCGACGTGCGTCATCGTGCAGCGCGACGGCAACGAATGCGCCCTGACACCGGGCCGCGACGTCGACTGGGCCGTCGCCATGGCCGACGCGCAAGCCGTCGATCCGGTGCCCGTCGCCGCCACCGACCCGCTCTACGTGCTGTACACCTCGGGCACCACCGGCAAGCCCAAGGGCATCGTGCGCGACAACGGTGGCCACGCCGTCGCGCTGCTGTGGACCATGCGCCACGTCTACGACACGCAGCCGGGCGACGTGTACTGGGCCGCCTCCGACGTCGGCTGGGTGGTCGGCCACTCCTACATCGTCTACGGGCCACTGCTTCTCGGAGCGACGACGGTGCTCTACGAGGGCAAGCCGGTCGGCACTCCCGACGCGGGCGCGTTCTGGCGGGTTGCCGCCGAGTACGGCGTGAAGACGCTGTTCACTGCCCCGACGGCGATGCGTGCCATCAAGAAGGACGACCCCGACGCCAAACACGTTGGCGATTACGACCTCTCGAAGCTGCGCTACCTGTTCCAAGCCGGTGAGCGGCTCGACCCCGGCACCTACCAGTGGGCCGACGAGAAGCTGCGCATCCCCGTCATCGATCACTGGTGGCAGACCGAGACCGGATGGTCGATCGCCGCCAACCCGCTCGGCATCGAGCAGATGCCGGTCAAGCCAGGGTCGGCCACCGTCCCGATGCCCGGCTACGACGTCCGCGTCCTGCGCCCCGACGGCACCGAGGCCGACCGCGGCGAGGAGGGCGCGATCTGCGTCCGCCTGCCGCTGCCGCCCGGCACGCTGCCCACCCTGTGGGGCGACGACGACCGCTACGTCGCCTCCTACCTGAAGGCGTTCCCCGGCTACTACCTCTCCGGTGACGGCGGCTACGTCGACGAGGACGGCTACCTGTTCGTCATGGGCCGCACCGACGACGTCATCAACGTTGCCGGACACCGTCTTTCGACCGGTTCCATCGAAGCCGTGCTCGCGACCCACCCCGCGGTCGCCGAGTGCGCGGTCATCGGCGTCGCCGACGAGATCAAGGGACAGGCACCGCGCGGGTTCGTCGTGCTCAAGGC
>JAQSXQ010000207.1 GCA_029256565.1 Mycobacterium sp. | reverse complement strand
GCCGCGTGGCAGGCCGACACCGGCGCGGAGGCGTCGGCGAACTCGAGTGCCGAAGCCGTCGTCCTGCGCTGCGGTCTCGACCGCCCGGTGGACTTCGTCGCTGGCGCTCCGGTGCAGGTCGTCGACGCCGTCAGCTGGTTCCGGGTCGGCGAGCAGGGCCGCAGCACCTGGGTGACCGTCGACCGCCCCGTGTACGTCGCGCTGACGCTGCCCGACGGTTCCGGTCCGTCGCCCATTCAGGTGGTCTCGAAGGCGGTGGCGGCCACGATGCCCGCCGTACCGGTCAACCCGGCACCGGTCGGCTAGCGCAGACCCGTCCCGCGGGCGATCGCCGTCTCGACCATGGTCGACAGCAGCGTCGGGTAGTCCACGCCGCTGGCCGCCCACATCCGCGGGTACATCGAGATGGTGGTGAAGCCGGGCATGGTGTTGATCTCGTTGATGACGGGTCCGTCGTCGGTGAGGAAGAAGTCGACGCGGGCCAGCCCCTGGCAGTCGATCGCCCGGAACGCGCGGATCGCGAGTCGGCGGATCTCGTCGGCGACGTCGTCGTCGACCTTGGCGGGTACGTCGAGTTCGGCGGCGTCGTCGAGGTACTTCGTCTCGAAGTCGTAGAAGCCGTCTTCGCGGCCACGCACGCCTGCGACGCGGATCTCGCCGACGGTGCTGGCTTCGAGCGAGCCGTCCGGGAATTCGAGCACGCCGCATTCGAGTTCCCGGCCGGGGACCGCGGCCTCGACGATGACCTTCGGGTCGTGTCGTCGGGCCCCCTCGATCGCCATCGGCAGCTGATCCCACGCGGTGACGCGGCTGACGCCGATCGAGGATCCGCCGCGCGCGGGCTTGACGAACACCGGCAGGCCGAGCCGTTCGCGGTCGGAGAGTTCGACGGTGGGCTCACCCGGGCGGAGCACCACCTGGTCGCCGATCGGCAGACCCTCGGCGGCGAGCAGCTTCTTGGTGAACTCCTTGTCCATCCCGGCGGCGCTGGCCAGGACCCCGGCGCCGACGTACGGCACGCCTGCCATCTCGAGCAGCCCCTGGATGGTGCCGTCCTCGCCGTACGGCCCGTGCAGGACGGGGAACACGACGTCGACGGCCGCGAGCAGCTCACCGGCACCGTCTTCGAGTGACAGCAGTTGGCCGCGGCGGGCGGGATCGGCGGGCATGGCGAGTTCGGTTCCCGAGGACCCGCTCACGGCGGGCAGCCGGCCGTCGGTGATGGCCAGCGTCTCGGGACGTCCGTCGGTGAGCACCCAGGAGCCCTCCGGCGAGATGCCGACCGCGACCACTTCGAAGCGTTCGGGGTCGAGATTGCGCAGGATGCTGCCTGCGGAGACACACGAGATCGCGTGTTCGGAGCTGCGTCCGCCGTAGACGACGGCGACTCGGGTGCGGGCAGTCACAGTCTGAAGAGGCTACGGGACCGCATCAACTGAGCGCCTCCTCTATATCGGCGAGCAGGTCGTCGGTGTCCTCTATCCCCATCGACAGCCGCGCGAACCCGGGGCTGACGGGGTCACCCCACCGCGCCCTGCGGTCGACCGAGGTGTGGATGCCGCCGAAGCTGGTGGCAGCCACCAGCAGGTCACTACGCTCGACGAGCGCGTGGACGGCCGCGGCGTCGGCGAGTTCGACGGCGACCAGTCCCCCGTACCGCTTCATCTGGGTCGTTGCCACTTCGTGCGCCGGGTCCTGCGGCAGCCCCGGGTAGCGGACGCCGCGGGCCGCCGGATGGCCGCGCAGCATCAAGGCGACCGCCATCGCGTTCTGGCACTGCCGGTCGACCCGCAACCCGGCGCTGCCGAGACTGCGCAGCGCGAGCCACGCCTCGAACGGCCCGAGGATGGCTCCGGCCAGCAGCCTTTCGCGTTCGACGCTGGCCATCAGATCGGACCTGCTGCCCGCGACGTACCCGAGGACGAGATCGCTGTGGCCGGACAGGCCCTTGGTGGCGCTGGCCACGACCAGGTCGGCACCGAGCGACAGCGGCCGCTGACCGAACGGCGTTGCCGCGGTGTTGTCGACCACGAGGACCGACCCGCGTCCGCGGCACACCGACGCGAGCCGGTGCAGGTCCACCACGTCGAGCGTCGGGTTGACCGGCGACTCAGCCAGGACGACGTCGGCGTCCGCGGCTGCCGCGCACATGTCGTCCGCGACGGCCTCGACGATCGTGATCCCAAGTGGCGCAAGGCTTTCCGCAGCATAACGGCGCGCCTGGTAGTAGCCGTCGGCCGGTACGACGAGTGTCATGCCCGGCCGCAGGAGGACCCGCAGCGTCGAGGTGATCGCCGCCATGCCCGACCCGAAGGCACACGCCGAGGTCGCCCCCTCGAGTTCGGCGAGCGCCGACTCGAGCCGTCGCCAGGTGGGGTTGGAGGCACGGCCGTAGAAGTCGATCGGTGCGGACTCGTCGGCCGACAGGTGGTAGGCGGCCGCGGGAACGGGTGGCGGCGTGACGGGCTCGCCGGCGACCGCGGGCGCGCCCGAGGCCTTCACGCTCCTGGTCGAGTCGCCGTAGTGGCCGTCCACGGCTGCTACTCCGGCTTCGTGCTGCGGCCCAGCAGCAGCGCGACAGCGGATTCGACGGACAAACCCCGGTGGCACACCCGGTGCACCGCATCGGTCAGCGGCATCTCGACGTCGTAGCTCGAGGCCAGCGCGAGCACCGACTGAGACGACGTCACGCCCTCGGCGACGTGCCCTCCCCCTGCCGCCAGTGCCGTCTGGATCGTGCCGCCCTTGCCGAGGCGTTCACCGAACGCCCGGTTGCGCGACTGCGGTGACGTGCAGGTCGCCACCAGATCGCCGACGCCGGCCAGCCCGGCCAGCGTGGCGCCCTTGGCGCCGAGCGCGATTCCCAGCCTCATGATCTCGGCGAGGCCGCGGGTGATGATGGCCGCCGCGGTGTTCTCCCCAAGCCCGACCCCGGCGGCCATGCCGCACGCCAGCGCGATGACGTTCTTGCAGGCGCCGCCGATCTCCGCCCCGATGACGTCGGCGTTGGTGTACGGCCGCAGGTAGCCGGTGGAGAACGCGCGCTGCAGTGCGACCGCTCGTCCCGAATCGGTGCACGCCACGACCGTCGCGGCGGGCTGCTCGTCGGCGATCTCGCTCGCGAGGTTCGGCCCGGTCACCACCGCGATGCGCGCCGGGTTGGCGTTGGTGACCTGTTCGATCACCTGGCTCATGCGCAGCAGGGTGTCGAGTTCGATGCCCTTGGCGACGCTGACCAGCGTCGCCTCGTCGTCGATGTGCCCCGCCCAGCCCTCGAGATTGGCGCGCAACGTCTGCGACGGCACGGCAAGCAGAACGGTGCAGGCGCCGGTCAGCGCCTCGCGGGCATCGCTGGTGGCCCGGATGGTCTTCGGCAGCTCGGCGTCGCCGAGGCGGCTCGCGTTGCGGTGGGTGTCGTTGATCTCGTCGGCGAGTTCGGAGCGCCGCGCCCACAACGTGACGTCGTTGCCCGCGTCCGCCAGGACCTTGGCCAGTGCCGTGCCCCAGGCACCAGCACCCATTACCGCCGCGTTGACCACGGGAACAAATCTAGCCCCAGCTCGTTGCTCTTCGCGTGAGCGCTCACCGCAGCCCTACTGCTGGCAGGATGGCAGACATGAGCGGCAACCCGGCCCGCCCCTCGACCGACGTCGGGCTGATCATCGCGGTCAAGCGGCTCGCCGCGGCGAAGACCAGGCTCGCGCCGATGTTCCCCGCCCCCTCGCGCGCCGCGCTGGTGCTCTCGATGTTGGTCGACACGATCACCGCTGCCTCTGCCGTGCCCGCCATCACGTCGATCACCGTGGTCACCCCCGACGACCTCGCGGCCGATGCGGCCCGTGACGTCGGCGCCAGGGTGCTGGCCGATCCGACGCCTGCCGGTCACCCGGATCCGCTCAACGCCGCGCTGCGGGCCGCGGAGGTGTACGTACGGGAAACGGCGGGCAACGTCGCGGTGCTCCAAGGTGACCTTCCTGCCCTGCAGCCGCGCGAATTGGCGCAAGCACTTTCGGCCGCGCGCGCCAATGAGCGCAGCTTCGTCAGCGATCGTCACGGCACCGGCACCGCCGCACTGTTCGCGTTCGGTGTTCCACTCGATCCTCGGTTCGGCGCGGAATCGACACGGCGACATGAGGATTCGGGCGCAGTGGCGCTCACCAGGGAGTGGCCGGGGCTGCGGTGCGACATCGACACCCCGGACGACCTCGCCGCCGCGCTGCGGCTCGGCGTGGGCATCGCGACCAAGCAGACGGTCGCCGACATCGAGGCTCCCGACACCGACCGGTGACCTCTGCCGCCTAGCACCGGCGCCCGCCGATGGTGGATGATCTGTTGTGTGACCGAAGCCGAGACTCGAACAGCTGACGCCGAGTGGACGTCGGGAAACACGAGGCCCAACGTGCCACCGGCGGCCACGCCCGGTGCGGCCGACCCGAACCAGCCCGAACCGCTGCCCGACGATCGGTACCTCAACCGCGAACTGAGTTGGCTCGACTTCAATGCCCGGGTGCTCGCGCTGGCCGCGGACCCGTCGCTGCCGCTGCTGGAACGCGCCAAGTTCCTGGCGATCTTCGCCTCGAATCTCGACGAGTTCTACATGGTGCGCGTCGCGGGCCTCAAGCGTCGCGACGAGATGGGGCTGTCGGTTCGCTCGGCGGACGGACTCTCCCCGCGTGAGCAGTTGCGCCGCATCGGCGAACGCACGCAGCAGATCGCCACCCGGCACGCCAGCGTGTTCGGCGAACTCGTCCGGCCCGCCCTGGCCGAGCGCGGCATCGTCATCGTGACGTGGAGCGAACTCGACGACTACGAGCGCGAGAGGCTGTCGACCTACTTCCACGAGCAGGTGTTCCCGGTCCTCACGCCGCTCGCGGTCGACCCCGCACACCACCATGCCTTCCGGATCACCCGCAACGCCGACTTCGAGGTCGAGGAGGACCGCGACGAGGATCTGCTGCAGGCCCTCGAGCGCGAGTTGGCGCGCCGCCGGTTCGGTTCCCCCGTGCGTCTCGAGATCGCCGGCGACATGACCGAGAACATGCTCGAGTTGCTGCTGCGCGAACTCGACGTGCATCCCGGTGACGTGATCGAAGTGCCGGGTCTACTCGACCTGTCGGCGCTGTGGCAGGTGTACGGCGTCGATCGACCCGAACTCAAGGATCCGCCGTTCGTGCCCGCCACCCCACCGGCGTTCGGCGAACGCGAGACCCCCAAGAGCATCTTCTCCACCCTGCGCGACGGCGACGTCCTGGTGCACCACCCGTACGACTCCTTCTCGACCACCGTGCAGCGCTTCATCGAGCAGGCGGCCGCCGACCCGAATGTGTTGGCGATCAAGCAGACCCTGTACCGCACGTCGGGCGACTCGCCGATCGTCAGCGCGCTCATCGACGCCGCCGAGGCAGGCAAGCAGGTCGTCGCACTCGTCGAGATCAAGGCCCGCTTCGACGAACAGGCCAACATCAAGTGGGCGCGCGCGCTGGAGCAGGCGGGTGTGCACGTCGTCTACGGCCTGATCGGACTCAAGACGCACTGCAAGACGTGTCTGGTCGTGCGCCGCGAGGGTTCCACGATTCGGCGCTACTGCCACATCGGAACCGGCAACTACAACCCCAAGACCTCGCGCCTGTACGAAGACGTGGGCCTGCTCACCGCATCACCGGACATCGGCGCCGACCTCACCGATCTGTTCAACTCGCTGACGGGCTACTCCCGCAAGGTCTCCTACCGCAACCTGCTCGTCGCTCCCTATGGCGTGCGCAGGGGGATCGTCGAACGCATCGAGCGCGAGATCGCCGCCCACCGCGACGGTGCCGACGCCCGAATTCGACTCAAGGCCAACGCACTGGTCGACGAGCAGGTCATCGACGCGCTCTATCGCGCGTCGCAAGCGGGCGTCCGAGTCGAGGTGGTCGTCCGCGGCATCTGCGCATTGCGGCCCGGCGTGGAGAACTTCTCGGAGAACATCGTCGTGCGCTCGATCCTCGGCCGGTTCCTCGAGCACTCGCGAATCATTCACTTCCGCGCCATCGACGAGTTCTGGATCGGCAGTGCCGACATGATGCATCGTAATCTCGACCGCCGCGTCGAGGTCATGGCACAGGTCAAGGATCCGAGGCTGTCGTCGCAATTGGACGACGTCTTCACCTCCGCCATGGATCCCGCCACCAGGTGTTGGGAACTCGGCGCCGACGGACGCTGGACGGCTCTGCCGCACGAGGGTGAGACGGTGCGCGACCATCAGGTGTCACTGATGGAGCGTCATCGTCACCACTGAGGCGTCCGTGTTCCTCTGATGACCTGCAGGAGTTGAGGTGTCGAAGAAGAGTCCGACGTCCGGCAAGCGCCAGACGGTGCTCGCTGCCGGGGCGGTGCTGTGGCGCGAGGACGGCGATGGACCGCTCGAGGTCGCCGTCGTCCACCGCCCACGGTACGACGACTGGTCGCTGCCGAAGGGCAAGGTCGACCCGGGCGAGACCGAGCCGATCGCGGCCGTGCGCGAAGTCGAGGAGGAGACCGGCTTCGCCGCGGAGCTGGGCAGGCGGTTGGCGTCGATCTCCTATCCCGTCGAGCAGGGCACCAAGAAGGTGCGGTACTGGGCCGCGCGTGCGGTGGGCGGCGAGTTCGAGCCGAACGACGAAGTCGACCAGCTGCTGTGGCTACCCGTCGGCGACGCGATGAAACGACTGCAGTACCCGCACGACCGGAAGGTGCTGCGCCGCTTCGCCAAGCATCCGGCCGACACCCGCACCGTGCTGATCGTGCGCCACGGCGTGGCCGGCAGCAAGTCGCGGTACAAGGGTGACGACCGCAAGCGGCCCCTCGACAAGAAGGGCCGCGCGCAGGCGGAATCCCTGGTGGGGCAACTGCTGGCGTTCGGCGCCACCGATCTGTACGCCGCGTCGCGCACGCGCTGTCATCAGACGCTCGAGCCGTTGGCGCAGGAGTTGGGCGTACCGATCTCCGACGAGCCGACGGTGACCGAGGAGGCTTACGCCGAGGATCCGGACGCGGGACGCCATCGCGTCATCGAGATCGCGAAGAGCGGCGCGACGCCGGTGATCTGCACGCAGGGCAAGGTGATTCCCGACCTGATCGCCTGGTGGTGCGACCGCGACGGGGTGAAGCCCGACAAGTCGCGGAACCGCAAGGGCAGCACGTGGGTGCTGTCACTGGCCGACGATGCCTTGGTCTCGGCTGATCACATCGGCAGTCCCCTGGCGACCGCCTAGCTTCGGACCCGGCCCGACCGCATACGCGAAACGCGCCGTGGATCCGAGGATCCACGGCGCGCTCGCTGCCCGGAATCGGGCTGTGATGCTGGGTGTTACTTGCGGCCCCGCTTGGCGGGAGCCTTCTTGGCAGCCGGAGCCTTCTTGGCCGGTGCGGCCTTCTTGGCGGCGGGAGCCTTCTTCGCGGGCGCAGCAGCCTTCTTGGCGGCCGGAGCCTTCTTCGCGGGCGCAGCAGCCTTCTTGGCGGCCGGAGCCTTCTTCGCGGGCGCA
>JAQSXQ010000206.1 GCA_029256565.1 Mycobacterium sp. | reverse complement strand
CAGCGTCCACCACCACCGCCGCCACCTGGCGGGCACCCATGGGCCCGAGACGGTCAGGACCGCCGCCAGCATCGCGATCCACCGCGGGTCGTCGAGGAACTGCGACAGCGTGGTGTTGAGCCGTTCGGACAGGTCGAGGTGCCACTGCGGTGCTGCGATCCCGTTCGACGTGATGGACAGCGCCAGGATGGCGATCAGCCCGGCTGCGGCGTAGGCGCCGAGCAGCTTGAACTGCCGGGTCGCGATGAGCCCGATGAGGATCACGAACGGCAGCGCGACGATCGCCAGGCCGTAGACCAGGTAGACGAGGTTGGACTGGGCAGGCGTGAGCACCCCGAGGATGTCGGAGATCGACTCCTCC
This sequence comes from Mycobacterium sp., assembly GCA_029256565.1. Lineage (GTDB taxonomy): Bacteria > Actinomycetota > Actinomycetes > Mycobacteriales > Mycobacteriaceae > Mycobacterium. The sequence goes on along the minus strand of JAQSXQ010000206.1, from coordinate 4,768 downwards.
AGCGCGACCCAGTCCTGCCGGGTGACGAGCGAACTCGTCACGATGATCGCCAGGACGACCGTGGCGATCAGCAGTCGCAGGATGTCGTTGGTGCGCCGGTGCAGCGGTTGCAGCAGGTCGCCCGAGACGGTGATGTCCCGGCCGTCGACGCGCATGGCCCTAGCTTCCCCGTACACGAGCGATGGGAGCGGGCGAAACGCCGCTCAGCCGCCGACCGCGGGCCGCAGGAAGTCGCCGGTGACCTTGATCGCGGGGCCGGAGGTGTTCCCTCCGACGACGAGCGTCGCGAACGCGATGTCGTCGACGATCCCGGCGAACCAGCCGTGCGAGCTGGTGTTGTCGCCGAATTCGGCCGTTCCGGTCTTGCCTCCGAGGCCGACGACGTCGCGCAACTCGCTCGCGGTGCCGTCGGTGACGGTCTGGCGCATCATGGCGCGCAGGCTGTCCACGATCTCCGGCGGGATGGGCCGCGACTCAGCGTTGGCGGTGGTCTGTTCTCCGACGACGAGCGTGGGGGTGATGGTCGACCCGTGCCCGAGGCTGGCCTCGGCGACCGCGAGGCCGAACGGGCTCACGGTCACGGTGCCCTGCCCGATGCCGTTCTCCACCTTCTGGGCAGGGGTGTCGGCGTTGGGCACGTTGCCGGTGATGGTCGTGATGCCGGGAATGACGTAGTCGACCCCGATGCCGAAGAGCTTGGCCATGTTCGGCAGCGCGTCGGCCGGCAGCCGGTCGGACAGCACGGCCATCGTGGTGTTGCAGCTGCGCGCGAACGCCGTGGTGAGCGGGACGGTGCCCAGGTCGAATTCGTCGTCGTTGGGGATCGTCCGGTTCTCGACGGTGACGCGACCCGGACATGCCTGCGGGCTCTCCGGTGAGGCGATTCCCGCCTGCAGAGCCGCGGCGGTGGTGATGGTCTTGAACGTGGAACCGGGTGGGTAGCTGCCCGACAGCGCGACCGGCCCCTGCGCGTTGGCGGCGGCGTTCTGCGCGACCGCGAGGATGCCGCCGGTGCTGGGGGAGATCGCGACCAGGATCGCGGGGCGCGGTTCCGCCGCGACGGCCTGCTGGGCGAGCAGTTGCAGCCGGCCGTCGAGGGTGGTCCGGATCGGCGGGCTGTCCTTCGGCGGCGTCGACGCGAGCTGGTCGGTGGGTTGGCCGTCGGCGCCGACGAGGGTGACCGACCACCCCGCGGCGGCGTCGATCTTCTGCTGCCACACGTCGGCCAGCCCGCTGATCGCCGGTGAGGACAGGTCTCGGTTCGCGGTGAGCAGCGCACCCTGCTCGGAGACGGTGACGCCGGGTATCTGAGCCAGCTGGTCGCGCACGACGGCCAGGTCAGGCTCGCGGAGCCGGACCACGGTGACGACGTCGTCCTGGGTGCCTGCGAACTGCTCGGCGATGCTGGCGTCGGTGATGGTGGGGGCGAACTGCTGCAGCAGTGGAGCCAGTGCCGCCGCCGACGCGGCCTGCTCACGCGCCAGGGTCACGACGCCGACGGTCTGCCAGGTCATCAGCGGCTGGCCGTCGCGGTCGGTGACCGGGGTGAGGAGGTCCTTGTCGTCGCTGTACTGGAACGAGACGCCCTGGCGCAGTTGCGGGTGCAGTACGGCCGGCGTCCACTGCACGCGCCAGTCGTCACCCGACTGCGTGGCGGTGGCCTTGGCGTCGTAGCCGAACGTCTTGTCCGGCCCGAACGACCACTGGTAGGCCAGTGTCGCCTGGTTCTCGTCGTCGCCCGACTCGCCGGCCTCGACGGTCAGCGTGGCGTCGGTGGGCATGCCGTCGAACATCGACGTGATGACCGGCGTGGCCGCGGACGGGTCGGTGGTGACCGCTGCCGCGGCGCCCGGGTCCTTGCGCTGCAACGCCTCGGCGAAGGCGCGGAACGCGTCGGCCGGGCCGGCTGACGAGAACAGCGAACACCCCGTCGATCCGAGCAGGAGGACACAGAGCAGGAGCGATACGGCGCAACGTCGAGTCATGGCCTCTCGAGGGTAACGACCGCCTCCCGAGGGGTCGGGCGCTCAGTTGCGGTGTGTCGAGTGCTGCCGGTCCTGCCTGCCCTGTCGTTGCGCCTGCCGGCGATGACGAAGCTGGTGACCGCCAGCACGCTGGTGCACACCATGACGATCGCGGCCGGGACGGCCGTGTCCTCGCCGGCGATGCTCACCAGCGGCGACACCGCCGCGGCGACGCCGAACTGCAGCGCGCCCAGAACGGCCGACGCCATGCCCGCGGCGCGTGGAGCGGCGCCCAGGGCGAGTGCGGTGGTGTTGCCGAAGATCAGGCCCATGCTGCCGACGATCACCAGCAGGGGCAGTGCCAGCCAACCGGCCGGTGCTGGGGACAGCGCCAATGCCAGCAGCACCACGGTCGCCGTCACGATCGACGCCATGCCGACCGCCGCCACCCTGCGGACCTCGACGCGCGCGATGAGGCGTGCCGACAGCGCGCTCATGCTGAGCAATGCGAGCGCATTGACGCCGAACATCGCGCCGTACTGCCCGGCGCTCAGTCCCATCATCGACTGGTAGATGAAGGGCGACGCCGAGATGTAGGCCATCATCGTCGCGAACGCGCCGCAGAACGCGACGGCGTGGCCGAGGTAGGCGCGCCCCAGCAGGTCGCGCAGCGGCGAGCCCAGCGTGGCGCGTGACTCGCGGAGCTGGGTGCGCCGGTGTTCGGTGTGGGTCTCGCGGACGACGAGGACGACGGCGAGCAGCATCAGCGTCGACAGTCCGAGGATGACGGCCAGCGCGCCGCGCCAGCCGATCGGGCCGACCAGAAAACCGCCTGCGAGCGGTGCGATGACCGGGGCGACGCCACCGACGATCATCATCAGGCTGAACGCCCTTGCGGCCGCCTTGCCCGACGCCAGGTCGGCGATGATCGCCCTGCCGATCACCATGCCTGCCGCGCCTGCCACGCCCTGGGCGAACCTGGCGCCGATCAGTACCTCGATGGTGGGCGCGAAAACGGTTGTCGCACTTGCGACGACGCATACGGCGGCACCCACCAGCATCGGGCGCACGCGTCCGAACCGGTCCGAGAGGGGGCCGAACAGCAGCTGCCCGGCGGCCAGCCCGAGCAGGAACGCCGTGAGCGTCAGCTGCACGGCCGTCGCCGAGGTGTGCAGGTCGCCGACCATGGTGGGGAACGCCGGCAGGTAGAGGTCGGTGGCGAACGGCGCGACCGCCGACAGCAGCGCCAGCGTGACGAGCAGGGCGGGCGTGATGGTCCCGGTGGGTTCGGGTCGGGTGTCTGGCGCCACGGCGCGACTCTCCTCAAGTAGTTATCAAGTGATACTTATCAGATTACAACTATCACGGTAGGCTTGGCGAGATGAGCCGAAGCGACGATCGTCACACCGACACCCGGTACGCCGATCTCGCCGACGTCATCCTGGCGCTGGCCCGAATCATCAACGCCGACGCGCACTCCGACACCGGCGTGGTGGAGCTGACCGCCACCGAGGTCAACGTCATGCGCTTCGTCGATCGCCATCCCGGCGCGTCGCCGAGTACGGTCGCCGCCGCGACCGGATTGCAGCGCAGCAACCTCAGTCGTGCTCTGCGCGACCTCGAGTCGAAGGGACTGATCGACCGGGCCGCCGACGAGACCGACGGGAGGCAGGTGCGGTTGGTGCCCACCGCGCTCGCCGCACGCAATCTCCGTCGGCTCCGCGGGAGCTGGTCGCGGCTGCTGTCGGCCGCCGGAGCCGACGACCACGATCTCGACGCCGTTCTGGCGACGCTGCGCGACCTCGAACTCGGATTGGCGCCGTCAGCGCAGGGTGAAGCCGGCGTCCAACGGCCATGACGTCCCTGTGATGAACCTGCCCGCGTCCGAGACCAGCCAGGCCACCGCGCCTGCGATCTCGTCCGGTGTCACCAACGCGATCGGCAGCGCGTTCTGTTGCGTCGCAAGCCAAGGATCCCTGGCCGCGGCCAAGGCCATGGTCGAGGAGTTGAGGATCATGTCCGTGGCGACGCCGCTGGGGTGGATGGTGTTGACCCTGATCGAGTGCGGCGCGAGTTGCATGGCCCAGCCCTGCATCAGCGCGACCAGCGCGCGCTTCGACGCGGCATAGGCCTGCAACCCCGGACGCTCGGTGCCCGAGGCCTTGATGCCCTGGGTCGAACTGGTCAGCACGATCGAGCCGCCGCGACCGCCGTCGACCAGCGCGGGGATGCTCGCGTCCACGGTGTTCCAGACCCCGACGAGGTTGACGTCGACGATCTCTCGGAAGGTCCGGCGCCGGTCGTCGGTGTCGGTGACCCGGATGATGCCCGCGTTGGCGATCACGACGTCGAGTCGGCCGAACTCGGCCATGCCGTCGGCGACCGCCGCGTCCACGGCGTCGCCGTCCCGGACGTCCGCCTGCCGCACCAGGATCCGGCGACCCAATTCCTCCACGAGCCTCGCGGTCGTGGCCAGGTCGTCGGCCGTCGCCCCCGGATAGTCGGTGGAGTCGAACTCGGCGCAGACGTCGAGGGCGATCACGTCGGCGCCCTCGGTGGCGAGCCGGACCGCGTGCGCCCGGCCCATGCCGCGGGCCGCGCCGGTGACGAAGGCGACCTTGCCGTCGAGTGTCCCCATGTCGGGAGGTTAGCCGCTCGCCCCGCGGTCGAGGACCCAACGGATGCCGCCGACCAGCGTCCGCCCCGCGACGCGCACGGCGGTGGCCTCCACCGGCGGCAGGTAGGGCAGCCGCAGCGGCGAGCGAGCCCAGCCGGGCAGCATCGCGACCGACGTCGCGGCGAGG
>JAQSXQ010000205.1 GCA_029256565.1 Mycobacterium sp. | reverse complement strand
GCCGAGCCCGACGGTCCCGAACCCGACGGCCCCGAACCGGAACCGCCCGGTGGCGGCGGTGGTCAGGCCGCGGACACGCCGAACGGCGCTGCGCCACAGCAGAAGTCCAACTCCGAGGCCAAGTCGAAGCCGAATGCCGCGCCGTCGGCGACGTTCCGGACCAAGGCCCTCGTCGTGCCCGGCGTGGGCGAGGGCGCGCCCGGCAGGCGGTCGCGTGCCCGCAATGCGACCGGCAAGTCGATCGCGGCGACCGATGACCTGGTCGCAGGACACGGCGTACACCTGTTCGGCACGCTGCTGACCGCGGCAGGCCGGCAACGCCACGGCGGCAGGGTGACCGTCGCGGCCGACGACGTCCGGCGCTCGGTACGGGAGGGCCGCGAGGGCAACCTGGTGGTCTTCGTCGTCGACGCCTCCGGATCCATGGCGGCCCGCGACCGGATGGCCGCGGTCGGCGGCGCCACGCTGTCGCTGCTGCGCGACGCCTACGAGCGTCGCGACAAGGTCGCCGTCATCACGTTCCGCGGCCAACGCGCAGACGTCGCGCTGCCGCCGACGTCCTCGGTGCACATCGCCAGCCGTCGGCTCGCGCGGTTCGACACCGGCGGCAAGACTCCGCTGGCGCTCGGCCTGCTCAAGGCGCGTGACGTCGTGCTGCGCGAGAAGGCCCGCGACCGCGCCCGTCGCAGCCTGGTCGTGGTCGTCACCGACGGTCGGGCCACCGGCGGTCCGGATCCACTGGGACGCACCAGGACCGCAGCCGCCATGCTGGCCGCCGAGGGGGTGGCCGCCGTGGTCGTGGACTGCGAGACGTCGTACGTCAGACTGGGGTTGGCCGAAGACCTGGCCCACCGGCTGGGAGCACCCGCCGTCCGGCTGGCCGATCTCCGCGCCGACGGCCTGGCCCAGCTGGTCCGGCAGCGTGCCGATCAACGCCAAGCCGCCTAGCTAGCAGAGGAGTCCGATGCCACAGGGTCAACCGCTCGTCGTCCCCGCAGACGGACTGACGACCAGGGCGCGCCGCAATGCGCCGTTGCTCGCCGTCCACACCGGCCCTGGCAAGGGCAAGTCGACCGCAGCGTTCGGCATGGCCCTGCGCGCCTGGAACCAGGGTTTCGACATCGGGGTCTTCCAATTCGTCAAGAGTGCGAAGTGGAAGGTGGGCGAGGAGGCCGCCTTCCGCCGACTCGGCGAACTGCACGACGAGCATGGCGTCGGCGGTGCGGTCGAGTGGCACAAGATGGGCTCGGGCTGGTCGTGGACCCGCAAGCAGGGTGACGACGTCGACCATGCCGCGGCGGCCGCCGACGGATGGGCCGAGATATCCCGGCGAATCTCCGAGCAGCGTCACGACTTCTACGTGCTCGACGAGTTCACCTACCCGCTCAAGTGGGGCTGGGTCGACGTCGGTGACGTCGTCGACGTGCTGGCGTCGCGTCCCGGCAATCAGCACGTCGTCATCACGGGCCGCGATGCCCCCGCCGCACTGATCGACGCCGCGGACCTCGTCACCGAGATGACCAAGGTCAAGCACCCGATGGATGCCGGCCGCAAGGGTCAGCGCGGCATCGAATGGTGAGTGGGTCGGCGTGAGCGTGCCCGCCATCGTCGTCGCCGCGCCCTCCTCGGGTAGCGGCAAGACCACCGTCGCCACCGGCCTGATGGGGGCGTTGCGGCGGGCCGGACACCGGGTCGCGCCGTTCAAGGTGGGCCCCGACTTCATCGATCCCGGCTACCACGCGCTGGCCACCGGGCGGCCGGGCCGCAATCTCGATCCCGTGCTGGTGGGGGAGCACCTGATCGGGCCGCTCTTCCTGCACGGCAGCCACGGTTGCGACGTCGCCGTGATCGAAGGCGTGATGGGCCTGTTCGACGGCCGCATCGATCCGCAAGCCACCGGCGTGGCCCGCGGGTCCACCGCGCAGGTCGCCGGTCTGCTTGGCGCGCCGGTGGTGCTGGTGGTCGACGCCCGCGGCCAGAGCCAGAGCGTCGGCGCACTGCTGCACGGCTTCTCGACGTTCGACGACTCGCTGCGGATCGCCGGGGTGATCCTCAACCGCGTCGGATCGCCGCGGCACGAGGAGGTGCTGCGGCAGGCCTGCGAACACGCAGGCGTGCAGGTGCTCGGCGCCATACCCCGCGCCGACGAATTGTCCATCCCGTCACGGCATCTCGGCCTGGTGACCGCCGTCGAGTACGGCGCAATGGCCGACCGTGCAGTGGCGGCGATGACCGATCTGGTGACCCGCCACGTCGACCTGGCCGCAGTGATCGCCGCCGCCGCAGGGCATGTCGGCGGCCCGGCATGGGACCCGGCCGTCGCGGAACCCACGGGCCGCGGCGCGGTGATCGCGATGGCGGCCGGGCGGGCGTTCAGCTTCGGCTACCCCGAGCACCGCGAACTGCTGTGCGCCACCGGCGCCGAGGTCGTCGACTTCGACCCGCTGATCGATCCGCTGCCCCACGGCACCGGGGCGGTCGTGCTGCCCGGTGGGTTCCCGGAGCAGTTCACCGGTGAGCTGTCGGCCAATGAGACCGTGCGCGAACAGATCCGGGACCTCGCCCGCTCCGGCGGGCCCATCCACGCCGAATGCGCGGGGCTGACCTACCTCGTCGACGACCTCGACGGCGCACCGATGTGCGGTGTCCTCGCGGGCTCTGCGACCTTCACGCCGCGGCTCACCCTCGGCTACCGCGACGCCGTGGCGACGTCCGACTCGACGCTGCATGCCGCAGGCTCGCGTGCGGTAGGTCACGAGTTCCACCGCACCGCGGTCGAGTTCACGCGAGACTACGCGCCAGCGTGGGTCTTTCGCGCGGGGTCGACGAGCGCCGCGATGCGTGCCGTGTCCGACGGCGCCGTGCTCGACGGCGTCCATGCGGCGTACCTGCACACCCACGCCGCGGCCCACCCGGCTGCTGCCACCCGGTTCGCGGCGGCGGCAGCCGAGTCGAGCGCCGCACTTGCAGCCTCTAAGCTCGGCGGGTGATCGTGACCGAGAACGCCTACCTCGTCGGTCTTCGGCTGTCCGGCCGCAAGGTCGTCGTGATCGGCGGCGGCACCGTCGCCCAGCGGCGGTTGCCCCTGCTGCTGGCCAACGGCGCCGACGTGCACGTGATCGCCAGAGCCGCCACGCCCGCTGTCGAAGCACTCAAGGATCAGCGGCCGGGCATCCACCTGGAGCTGCGCGACTACCGCGACGGTGACCTCGAAGGCGCCTGGTACGCCATGGCCGCCACCGACGACCCGGACGTCAACGCCGCGATCGTCGCGGAGGCCGAGAGCAGGCACGTGTTCTGCGTGCGCGCCGACGCGGCACAGGACGGCACCGCGGTGACCCCGGCGTCCTTCGAGTACGACGGGCTGTCGGTCGGCGTGCTGGCAGGCGGGGAGCACCGGCGCTCCGCCGCGATCCGCACCGCGATCAACGAGGCACTGCAGAGCGGCGTGATCGCCGACACGGGGTCCGAATCGCTGCGCGGCGGCGTCGCGCTGGTCGGCGGCGGGCCGGGAGACCCCGAGCTGATCACGGTGCGTGGACGCAGGTTGCTCGCCCAGGCCGACGTCGTCGTCGCCGACCGGCTGGCCCCGCCCGAACTGCTCGCAGAGCTGGCCCCGCACGTCGAGGTGATCGACGCCGCGAAGATCCCGTACGGGCGGGCGATGGCCCAGGACGCGATCAACGCCGTGCTGGTGGAACGGGCCAGGGAAGGCAAGTTCGTCGTCCGCCTCAAGGGCGGTGACCCGTTCGTGTTCGCGCGCGGCTACGAAGAGGTGATCGCGTGCGCCGAGGCCGGGATCCCGGTGACCGTCGTACCCGGTGTGACCAGCGCCATATCGGTTCCCGCGATGGCCGGCGTGCCCGTGACGCACCGGGCCGTGAACCACGAATTCGTGGTGGTCAGCGGGCATCTCGCACCCGACCATCCCGAATCGTTAGTGAATTGGGATGCACTCGCTGCGCTGTCCGGAACGATCGTCCTGCTGATGGCCGTCGAGCGCATCGAGCTGTTCGCGAAGGTGCTGCTGGAAGGCGGCCGACCTGCGGAAACCCCGGTGGTCGTCGTGCAGCACGGCACGACCGCCGCGCAGCGGACGCTGCGGACGACGCTGGCGAGTGCGGCCGAACAGATCCGTTCGGAGGGCATAAGGCCCCCCGCGATCATCGTGATCGGGGCCGTGGCAGCCTTCGCGGGTTAAAGGATTCCTAAGATTACTGTAAGGTAATCGAGCATGCCCGCTCTCAATGACGCGGAGCGCGCCGTTGCCGGCCGTAAGTCCGAGGACTCCGGCGAAGGGGCGCTCCCCATGCCGATCACGCCCACGCAGATCACGCGAAGCAGTTGGTACCCAACGTGGTTGCCGTCACGTCGCTTCCTCGCCGCGGTCATCGCGATCGGCGGCATGCAGCTGCTGGCGACGATGGACAGCACCGTCGCGATCGTCGCGCTTCCTAAGATCCAGGACGAACTCAACCTGTCCGACGCCGGGCGCAGCTGGGTCATCACGGCCTACGTCTTGACGTTCGGCGGGCTGATGCTGCTCGGTGGTCGCCTCGGCGACACCATCGGCCGCAAGAAGACCTTCATCGGCGGCGTCGCGCTGTTCACCATCGCCTCCATTCTCTGCGGTGTCGCGTGGGACGAGTCGACGCTCGTCATCGCTCGGCTGCTGCAGGGCGTCGGTGCCGCGATCGCGTCGCCGACCGGTCTGGCGCTGATCGCGACGACATTCCCGAAGGGCCCGGCCCGCAACACCGCGACCGCGGTGTTCGCGGCGATGACGGGTATCGGTTCCGTGATGGGTCTGGTCGTCGGCGGTGCGCTGACCGAGGTGTCGTGGCGCTGGGCGTTCCTGGTGAACGTGCCGATCGGCCTGGTCATGATCTATCTGGCGCGCAAGACGCTGCGCGAGACCAACCGCGAGCGGATGAAGCTCGACGCGGCTGGCGCCATCCTGGCGACGCTGGCGTGCACGGCTGCGGTGTTCGGCTTCTCGATGGGACCGGAGAAGGGCTGGACGTCGGCTCTGACGCTGGGCTCCTGCACCGCTGCGCTCGTGTTGTTCGGAGCATTCGTCTTCGTCGAACGCAACGCGGTCAACCCCGTGGTGCCGTTCAGCCTCTTCCG